>JANZYY010000772.1 GCA_026419705.1 Fischerella sp. | reverse complement strand
CCGCCGCTCCGATTTCACCAATCAGATAGAACTGCTGTAACCACTAACCATTAACCAGTTTAAAATTGCTGCAAAAAGCGCAGATCGCTCGCATACATGCGTCGGATATCATCCAGTTGGTGCAGCACCATTGCAAAGCGTTCTACACCAAAACCAGCAGCAAAGCCAATATAAACTTCTGGATCGTAGCCTACAGCTTTTAACACATTTGGATCTACCATACCGCAGCCCATCACTTCTAACCAGCGTCCATTCCACTGCAAATCAACTTCAGCAGATGGTTCCGTAAACGGGAAATAACTGGCACGAAAGCGAATTGGCAAGTCACCAAACATCTGCTGCAGAAATGCTTTGATAGTGCCTTTGAGATCGGTGAAAGTTAGTCCCTCATCAATTGCCAAAAGTTCAATCTGATGAAAAACCGCTGCGTGGGTAGCATCGACGTTATCTCTTCGATAGACTCTCCCAGGAGCGACAATGCGGATGGGAGGTTCTTCGACTTCCATGTAACGAATTTGTACTGATGAGGTATGAGTGCGCAGCAAATTCCCGTCCGGGAGATAAAAGGTATCCTGCATATCACGAGCAGGATGATCGGGTGGGGTATTCAGCGCTTCAAAATTATAATAGTCCGTTTCCATTTCCGGACCTGAAGCTACTGTGTAGCCCATACCAACAAAGATATCCACTGCTCGGTCAATGATGCTGTTTATAGGATGGATTTTACCTTGGGGACGGTAAATTCCCGGCATAGTTACATCTAAAGTTTCAGCCTCTAGCTGTGCTTGAATTTTAGCTGCTTCCAGGGCGGTACGTTGCCGCTCGAGGCTTTTTTGCAAGGCTTCTTTGACTGTATTGGCGATCGCTCCAATTTTTGGTCTCTCTTGTTGTGGAAGTTTGCCCATACTACCTAAAAGCACTGATAAGTCACCTTTTTTACCAAGGTATTTAACTCTCAGTTCTTCTAGTCTTTCTAGCGTATCGACAGCAGCGATCGCTTTTTCTGCTTCTTCTTTTAGTGCTAAAAGTTGAGCTTCTAAGTTGCTTGTCATTAGTCAATAGTCAATAGTCGTTGCTCATCGGTTATTGGTCATTGGTCATTGGTCATTGCTCATTAACTTTAATGGACTAATGATAAAGGACAAATGACAAAAGACTAATCAAATTAATTAATAAGTCAAATGTGGATTAAAGGCAACGCTTAAAACCCAACCTACCAATTCTAGTGTAGAAGCAATTGAGTTAAATGAGGTTTTTGTTTCACCTTGTGACACATGACATTGACAATCGACCAAAGACTATTGACTAATGACTTAATAAGATATCACGATCAACTGATGGCGTATGAAATTACTTATCAGTAACGATGACGGTATTTATGCCCTTGGTATTCGCACACTTGCCAATGTGTTGGCAGAAGCAGGACATGAAGTTACCGTAGTTTGCCCGGATCGAGAACGTTCCGCTACTGGTCATGGACTCACACTACACCAACCAATTCGGGCTGAAATTGTCGAATCAGTTTTTCATTCCGCCGTCAAAGCTTGGGCCTGTGATGGTACTCCCTCCGATTGCGTCAAATTGGCGCTATGGGCTTTACTTGAATCTCCACCTGATTTGGTTGTTTCTGGTATCAATCAAGGTGCAAACCTAGGAACGGAGATTCTTTATTCAGGTACCGTTTCGGCGGCAATGGAAGGCTTAATTGAAGGTATTCCTAGTGTGGCGCTCAGTCTGGCTAGTTTTTCTTACAAAGATTTTCAACCTGCAGCGAAATTTGCCAAAATCCTATTAGAGCGTCTGGCGAAAAAACCTCTTCCTGATTTGATGTTGCTTAACGTTAATATTCCTGCTGTTGATTGGGACGAAATTGCCGGTGTGGCCATTACTCGTCAAGGGGTGCGGCGCTATGTCGATGTTTTCGACAAGCGCATCGATCCGCGTGGTAAAATTTATTACTGGTTAACAGGCGAAGTCTTAGAGGATGTAGAACCGCAACCGGGCTTAAATTTGCCTCAAAATATACCTATGGATGTGGATGTTATCCGTGAAAACTACATCAGAATAACACCGTTGCAATATAATCTTA
>JANZYY010000771.1 GCA_026419705.1 Fischerella sp. | reverse complement strand
AGATGTGTATAAGAGACAGACGTTAGAACTGTGAATTGGGTATTCCTGGGTAACGATGCGCCCAGATTCACCTTCTGCTTGGGGTTTGACGTGCTTAGTTTTAATATTTACGCCTTTGACAATGACTTTGCTTTCTTTGGGTAGTGCTTTGATGATTTCACCCACTTTGCCTTTGTCTTTGCCAGCAATTACCTGCACGGTGTCCCCTGTTTTAACGTGCATTTTGTAAAACTTCGGCTTTTCTTTCTTGCCTGCCATTACAGCACCTCCGGAGCCAAAGAGACTATTTTGGTAAAGTTTTTGTCACGCAGTTCCCGTGCAATCGGTCCAAAGACGCGCGTTCCTCTGGGGTTGCCATCTTTGTTAATGATGACTGCGGCGTTATCGTCAAAACGGATACTCATGCCACTATCCCGCTTAATATTGTGGCGAGTACGAACTATTACCGCTTCGACAACATCAGATTTTTTGACACCCATGTTCGGCTGGGCATCTTTGACAACAGCGATAATCCTATCGCCGACGTAACCGTAGCGACAGTTACCTGCTCCAAGAACGCGAATGCACATGAGCTTGCGGGCACCACTGTTGTCTGCAACGTTGAGATAAGTCTGGGGTTGAATCACAATAATTCTCCTTGTTTTTGGTAATTGGTAATTGGTGATTGGTGATTGGTGATTAGTGATTGGGAAAGAGCCTTGTTATAGTTCTTCTCCTGTCCTTATTACCCAGTCCCTAGTACTCATTACCTATTAGCCATGACCTCTTACCATTACTAGCTATTTTTAGTGTTGAGGATTTCTGTGACTTGCCAGCGCTTGGTTTTGCTCAGGGGTCTAGTTTCTTGAATCCGAACACGATCGCCAATTTTGCAGCGATTTTCTTCATCATGAGCTTTGTAGCGCTTGGTTTTGACGACAATTTTGCCGTACTTGGGATGGGGAGCGCGGTTTTCAACGGCGACTACCACCGTTTTTTGCATTTTGTCGCTCACTACCAAACCAACTCTTTCTTTGACTGCCATACTCTCCTACTCTTGTTCTGTCGCGGATTGACTTGCAGCCCGTTTGCGTTCTGCTTCTACCGTTAGCAATTGGGCTAGGCGATGTCGGGCGTGTCGGAACTGGTGAGGTTTGTCTAGTTGTCTGGTTGCTTTCTGCAAGCGCAACTGAAACAGCTGTTTTTTGACAGCAATAATTTCCTCAGCCAGTTTTTCGTCACTTAATTCTCTTGCTTCTGAAATTTTGGGAAGAGGCATAACCTACTCCTGCTCCTGTGGTTCCTGTTCAGAGCGTGAAATGAATTTAGTTTTAATTGGCAGCTTGTATGCAGCCAAACGCATTGCTTCGCGGGCGGTAGCTTCTGGTACACCTGCTATTTCAAACAAGATCCGTCCTGGTTTCACAACTGCGACCCAATATTCGGGTGAACCTTTCCCGGAACCCATCCGGGTTTCAGCAGGACGCATTGTTACAGGCTTATCTGGGAAAATGCGAATCCAGATTTTACCACCCCGACGGATGTAACGAGTCATAGCTCGACGAGAAGCTTCGATTTGACGAGCGGTGATCCAAGCTGGTTCTTGAGCTTGGAGGGCAAAATCACCAAAATTCAAAGTGCTGCCAGCGCTGGCAAGACCTTTCATCCGTCCGCGCTGTTGTTTGCGGAATTTAGTTCTTCTAGGACTTAACATGATGTGTTGGTTGTTGGTTGTTAGTTGTTGGTTGTTAGTTGTTGGTTGTTAGTCGTTACCACTAGCTACTAACTACTAACCAATAACTATCCCTCGTTCGAGCGGTCTTCAAATTGCTGGCGACGGCGTTGCTGACGGCGACGCGGTTCACGCTCCCGTGTTGTTGGTGGGGAAGGTGTTTCTTCCTGTCCAGGAATAATTTCTCCTTTAAATACCCAGACTTTGATGCCAAGAATACCGTAGATTGTTTTGGCTGTGCAGTAAGCGTAGTCAATATCAGCTCGTAAAGTATGTAAAGGTACTCTACCTTCACGAGTCCACTCTGTCCGGGCAATTTCCGCACCGTTCAGGCGTCCGCTCACTTGGATTTTGATGCCTTGTACTCCAGCACGTTGGG
>JANZYY010000770.1 GCA_026419705.1 Fischerella sp. | reverse complement strand
CCACTATCCACTGTACGGGCGGGTTTTGATAGATCTTTTGTGATTGAAGCCTATAAATTTGTGGCCCTTACCCGCCCCTACTAACCACTAACTAATGGATTACTAAAGCTTCTTGCTTGGGTTTTGCTCCAAAATGCTTAATCAACAAATCTTGCAACACTGGCTGCAAGTCTTCACAAGGAACGCCTTTTTGCACGCAGGTTCCTAGATGTGCGTCTTTGCCTACTTTACCGCCCATGTAGATATCAACCCCTTCTACAGCTTTGCCATTTTTACGGGCTTTGGTTCCCATCAAGCCAATGTCTGCAACTTGGGGCTGTCCGCAAGAGTTGGGGCAACCTGTCCAATGAATTCGCACTGGACGGGTGAGTTCTACTTGCTCTTCTAGGGCTTTAATCGTTGCCAAGGCGCGGTTTTTAGTTTCAATTAGGGCAAAATTACAAAATTGTGCGCCTGTACAGGAAACAAGCGATCGCGCTAATGGTTGGGGGTCAACGCTGAACTTTTCTAGCAGTGACTCTGCTAAAAATAGTGCCAAGCGTGAATCAGGAATATTAGGTATGATCGCGTTCTGCTCAACTGTTAGACGGATTTCACCACTGCCATATACATCTGCCAGACGTGCTATTTCAAACATATCTTCAGCAGTCAGCCGACCAACAGGAACGTGTAACCCCACATAGTTCAATCCTGGTTGTTTTTGTTTGTATACCCCGATATGGTCGCGTTTTTCCCAATCAATTTCGTCTTTTGGCGCAGCGCTGATTAATGGCTTGCCCAAGCGCTGTTCGACTTCTGAACGAAACTTTTCTAAACCCCATTCGTCAATCAACCACATCAGGCGGGATTTCAGACGATTGGCACGCAAGCCGCGATCGCGAAAAACTTCCAAAACTGCTCTACATACGGCAACCACATCTTCTGGGGGTACCCAAGCATTTAAAGGAATAGCTGCTTCGCAACGTTTGGCAGAAAAGAATCCACCCACTAGGATGTTAAATCCAAATACAGGGGATTGGGAATTGGCTAGCGGGGATCGGGAAAATTCTTTCCCAGTCTCCAATCCCCGATCTCCGATTCCTTCCTTAAATGCAGGTACAAAAGCTAAATCATTTATTTCAGCGTGAACAGAATTATCTCGTCCGCCAGTGATGGCAATATTAAACTTCCGTGGCAGATTGGTAAACTCTGGATTACCTTCGCCTTTGTTGGTGAGCATGTCTTGCACTTGTTGCACCAACTCGCGCGTGTCGAATAACTCATTTGCATCTAAACCTGCTACGGGGTCGCCTGTAATGTTGCGGACGTTATCCATCCCCGACTGTACGCTGGTTAAGCCAACCGAATGAAATTTCCGAAAAATTTCTGGTAAGTCTTCAATCCGGATGCCCCGCAATTGGATATTCTGCCTTGTCGTAATGTCAGCGCTACCGTCATCGCCGTAACGTTGCACTACTTCTGCTAGCACTCGCATCTGATGACTTGTGAGAATACCGTTTGGCGTCCGCATCCGCATCATAAATTTACCGGGAGTGACTGGGCGAAAAAACACACCCACCCACTTTAAGCGGTGGTCGCGGTCAGTTTCGTCCATTGCCTCCCACCCTAGAGAGGCAAATTTTTCTATCTCTGCTTTGACTGCGAGTCCATCTTTTTCGGCCTTAAATTTCTCGAATCGATTGAGGCTGCCTGTGATAGTAGTTGCTGCGTCTGTCATGATTAGTCATAGTTCATGGGTCATTAGTCATCAGCCATTAGTCTTTGACAAATGACTAATGACAAGAGCATCTTTTCAACTATTCAATTCAATTTGGATACTGATTTTTTTTATTTACATCCACTTACGTTAAAGTTGTGAAAACATAAAATTCGTATATCTTGTTACGAAATGTATGCGAATGTGTATAAAACGTATTAAAAGTATGCACTTTTTGCATGAAATTTAACCCAGAACGGGCCTAATGCGCTTAATTAAAGGCAATTTGTTGTTTGTTGTGTGTTGGTTGTTGTTTGTTATTTGTTTCAACCACCAACAACCAACCACCAACCACCAACTACTAACCACCAACCATCAACCACCAACTACTAGTAG
>JANZYY010000769.1 GCA_026419705.1 Fischerella sp. | reverse complement strand
ATCTTGTACGAGGCGTTGCATACCATAACCATCTTTGAAAACTACCTGCGGATAACGAATTAACTCCGACCAAGGAATGCGTTCGTATTGTGCTAGGGGGTGATTGGCTGCTGTCAGAACTTCTATAGGTTCATCATATAAAGCTTCTACCACTATTTCTTTACCGGCAGTTAAAAAGCGATTATTCATGACAATTGCCAGATCTACTAGTCCATCTTTGAGAACCTTTAAGGCGCGATCGCTACCCAAGGATGTCACCCGCAATTGTACTTGTGGATAATCGTGACAAAACTGTTGTAAAACTGGTGGTAAGTAATAAGCACACAACGAATGAATCACTGCAATGCACAATTCCGGCTGTTTTCCTGCTACTAAGTCTGCTATTTCCTGCGTGGCTGTTTGCCACTCTTGGCAAATTTTACGCGCACGGGGTAACAAGCGTTCACCTGCAACAGTCAGTTTTGCCTGACCTGTTCTGTGAAACAGTTCCAAACCCAAATCCGCTTCCAGCGCCTGAATTTGGCGACTGATAGTTGATTGGGTAACACTACATTTTCTTGCTGCCCCTTGAAAGCTACCGGTTTCCGCGATCGCTAGAAAGGCTTGCAACTGCTCTAATCGCATGTTGTCGTAGCCTGAATTACATTATGGATTTAATTAACTTAACGTATTTTTAACAACATTTTAGTAGAGTTTGTTACATCTACTTCTTTATTAGAAATACCAGTTTCTATCCTGATAATTACCTACCTACGCTAATACCAGTCTTTTAATCAAATAACCTGAACAATTAAAAAAATATCAAGTACCATGCACAAGGCAGAATCAATATATTCTCCCCCTGTTTCTATCTCCCCATCCCCCATCACCCCATCTCCCTCTTTTTCACTCCCCTTGAGGAACAAGATTCTTCAACGCCGCGAGCGCGTGCAGCCTTACTAATTCGTCAGAATCTGCCAAAAGTTTAGTCAATGATTCGATTGCTTCCACCCTGCCCAATTGTCCTAGAGATAGCGCGATCGCTCTTTTGATTGCAGCAATCTCAACTGCGGGATGCCTTTGTTCCAGCATGGCCAATAATATTTCTGTTGCTAGCGAGGCTAATTGCGGATTGCTGACTCTCCCCAGAACTGTAACAATTTCCTGCCATAGGAGCGCTGATTCTAGTTGGTTAAGCGCCATGCGCAGATATTCCAAGCTAGATGGCGTCTCCATCCAACAGAGAGCACGGATCGTTTCTAATTGCAGTTTCACGGGTGTATGAGGCGACGCCAGCACCTGAAATAAATGCTTGGCTGCATCATCACCACCCATGCGTGACAGAGCAGCAGCTGCTGCACAACAAACTTCCAGATTGAAGTCATAAAGCTTAGATTGCAATCTTGCCACCAAATCTAACGGTTCGCGCAAGTCAGGACGAAAACTCAAACCCAGTATTGCTTCCCGTCTCACTGAGGCAGCGATATCATCCAAAGCACGTAAAAGTACTGGTGGTACGCGTTGATCGTGAAAGCTGCTAAGAGCTTCTATGGCAGCAGCACGGACGCTGATTTGGGGATCGTCTACTACACCCAACAGCGGTGCTATAGTTGATTTGTGTCTAATAATACATAAAGAACGCACCGCCAAAAGACGGGTTCGTTCATCTGTCAGGAGTTCTGTCAGCGCACCAATAGCATACGTACCCATTTGCCCCAGTGCTGCAGCTGCCATTGTTCTTAGTTCTTCATTATCCTCTGTTTTCAGTAATTCTACTAATGCAGCAATTGCCTCTGGCTGCTGAAACTCTCCCAGCAGTCGCGCCGCATACCAGCGTAATTCTTCATCTGCCTCTTCATCTGTCAATATTTCAATCAGTGGAGAAATCGCGATCGCTCCCAGGCGTACAAACACTGTGGCGATCTCCCAACGTTGCTGAAAATCTCCCATTACTAAAACAGAGAGTGCTAGTTCCAGCAGCTTTTCTTGATTTTCCGGACTTTCTAAGTTTTGTGAATTCTCTTGTAGAGTCAACTGTTGCAGGCATTGAATTAAAAGTTGCCAGTTAGCTGCATGATGTGCTGCTTGCGCCTGTAGTAAAAGCTGGTTGATGTTA
>JANZYY010000768.1 GCA_026419705.1 Fischerella sp. | reverse complement strand
TGGTAGAGGTGATAGATCGTTACATAGAATTAATGGCACCGGAGGCAACCACAAGAGGTTATGAAGCCGACTTGTCTCAGTCTGGGCAGGCTTTTCTATCAGCATCAATGTTAGTGTTATTCAAGGCGAACACTCTGATGCAATTGCAATCTGTTGTAGATGAACAAGAGGCTTTAGTGGATGATGTGCGATCGGAAGAAACTGAAGACGGAGCAATTTATCAGGCTCAGCGGCTGCAATTTGAACGGCATTTGCGTCGCCGTCCTGCAGCCATGCCTCCACCAAAGCGCCGCGTGACTTTGCAAGAACTAATCGAGCAATTGCAGGTCATGGCAGAACAGCTGAAACTGGCAGAAAAGGTCAACAAACCACCTCGTGCCCGGCGTCAGCCAAGCTTGCAAGCAATGCGATCGGCATTAGAATTGGCTCACCAAGAAAACCTCACCGAAGTAGCTGAAGAATTAGAGCAAGTTTTGTACCGTTGGGCCGCTGAAGTTTGTTTGGAACAAAATTGGTTAAATTTGGAACAACTAGTACAGTTGTGGACGCAAACAAAGCAACCACAATATGCTCAATCAGAGTGCAATTCCCCAAATAGCCACTTAGTCAGCGTTTTCTGGGCACTACTATTACTCTCGGCTCAATCCAAGGTGGAGCTACTTCAAGATCAGTTTTATCAGGATATCAAAATTCGGTTACTCACCAAAACGGAAAATACTAGCAAACATTTGGAACGATTGATGAACTGAGTATATTTAACCTATAAATACAATTAATTATGAGAATAAGTACTTCAGCTTACCCCAAAATCTGAGTAAATTGAAAAGATGAGGGATATTTTGTATGTTGTTGTGGACGCCCCTAAGGCGGCTTTTAAAAGAGTAGCGTTTGTTCTATAAATGCCAGTCCCGCTTTTAAAGCATGGGATAGGTATTTAGATCCGCTCAGCCAAGACATGTCATCTTACTATGCCTATGGTAATACCATGTCTGACAACTACAGTGTTCCGTGGTTTTATGGATGACTTGGAGCAAAAAGAAACCGATGATTAATTATCACTCACTGAAAGTTAACTGGCTTGTGGTTGAGGAATAAATATTTATGAAGGCGATGATTCTGGCAGCAGGTAAGGGGACCCGGGTGCGTCCGATTACGTACACCATGCCCAAACCGATGATGCCCATCCTGCAAAAGCCAGTGATGGAATTTTTACTAGAACTATTACGCCAACATGGGTTTGACCAGATTATGGTCAATGTCAGCCATTTGGCTGAAGAAATTGAAAGCTACTTCCGTGATGGTCAGCGATTTGGCGTCCAAATAGCTTATTCTTTTGAAGGACGAATTGTTGAGGGTACGCTAGTAGGTGAAGCCCTTGGTTCTGCCGGCGGAATGAAAAAAATCCAGGATTTTTACCCGTTTTTTGACGATACTTTTGTGGTTTTGTGCGGAGATGCTTTAATAGACCTGGATTTGACAGCAGCAGTGAAGTGGCATAAATCCAAGGGTTCAATTGCGACTATTATCATGAAATCTGTTCCCAAGTCAGAGGTTTCTAGCTATGGTGTGGTTGTTACCGATGACGATGGTCGCGTGAAAGCTTTCCAAGAAAAACCCAAGGTAGAAGAAGCTCTTAGCACCAACATTAACACGGGCATCTACATTTTTGAACCAGAGGTATTGAACTACATCCCCTCTGGTACAGAGTATGATATCGGTAGCCAACTATTCCCTAAATTAGTAGAATTGGGTGCACCTTTCTACGCGATCCCGATGGATTTTGAATGGGTGGATATTGGTAAAGTTCCTGACTACTGGCGGGCAATTCGTGGTGTGCTGTTAGGAGAAATCAAAAACGTACAAATTCCCGGTCATCAAGTTGCCCCTGGTATATATACTGGCTTAAACGTGGCAGTAAATTGGGACAAAGTTGAGATTGTAGGGCCAGTATATATTGGTGGCATGACCAAGATCGAAGACGGTGCAAAGATAGTTGGTCCAACAATGATCGGCCCGAACTGCTGGATATGCAGTGGAGCAACGGTAGAAAACAGCGTGATTTTTGAATGGTCGCGCTTGGGACCGGGAGTGCGGTTA
>JANZYY010000767.1 GCA_026419705.1 Fischerella sp. | reverse complement strand
ACGCCCGACTGTATCGACATTGTCGGGTGGGCTTCTAGGAAGATGCGACATCTAGAATGGCGTCACTTAGGATTTGAAAACAGACCCTAGCACGCCCAGAACAGCCATCTTGCCTGTTCCACAACAAAATCATCATGCGCTATTTTAATGTGGTCACGCCACTACGTATCTTTTCAAATATCAAATTTTAGTCTTATAACCCTCTCAGTATAGATCTTCTTGTAATTTATAACCGCTTTCGAGCATTAGTTTAAATAGCTCTGTAGAAAGATTAATTTCTAGTTTAAATTGTGGTATTTCTCAGAGTATGGCAGTAGCCAATCTCCAATTATAGCGAATATATTAATATCAATTTCAACAATTTAAAAATATTTAAAAACATGAATTTCAGCGTCTGGATAAATAGATTGCTATTGATATCTCTGATGCTCATTACCTCGATCGTTGTGATTGCACTGGCAGGAGTCAAACTACAACCAGATAGTAAAATTACATCAGCTCCAAATTCAGAATATACTGCTTGGAGTCCAGCAAACGTGCAAATGCAAGCATTAAAAGAGCCAGAAGATAAACCTCAAGATTTATCTGAATCATCAATCAAATCTGTTTCAAGATCCAATTCCAAGACACAAATTGCATCAGTTAATAAAAAACTAGAGAGCAAACATCAAGATTTGCCTGAATCATTGGTAAATTCTACTGCAAATTCTCAGTCCAAAGCACAACTTAAATCAGCAAGCAATCAAGGCAGTAAACTTCAAAAAATTCCTCAATACTCGTTCAAAATTACTGAAGCTTTTAAAAAATATACACCTAGATATGAAATTGCCTTGGCTCATCCAAGCAATTATGGAGAGCGTTATGTCACAGACATTAATGGGCAGCCTGCTAACAATCAAGCAATCATAGTACTTCATGAGACTGGTGATTCTGCATCTAGCGCTATTAACACCTTTCAAACACCTCATGAAGATGAGAGTCAACAAGTTAGTTACCACGCCTTGATCGCGCTAGATGGGACAGTTGTTTATATAGTCCCGCCAGACAAACGAGCTTTTGGTGCAGGTAATTCAGTTTTTGATGGTCCGAATGGGCCGGAAACCATGCAAACTAATCCCAATTTAGAGCCATCTGTAAATAATTTTGCTTATCATGTCTCCTTAGAAACACCACCGGAAGGTCGGAATCAACAACCAACTCATATAGGTTATACTGAGGCTCAATATTATTCGCTGGCTTGGTTAATTGCTCAGAGTCAGGTTCCTGATGCTCGTATTACTACTCACCGTGCAGTAGATCGTTCTGGTACGAGAATTGACCCCAGAAGTTTTGATTTTGATAAGTTTTTGGATTTACTTCATTCTTTCCGCCAACCGATCGCCAGAGATGATTTGGCAACAACTAGCGACTAAAACTGTAAATCTTCTGCGTTTCCAGATGTTCGCAACAAATTGACGAAGGTAGTGTACCGAAAGGAAACGTTTGTCGATCCAATTGCACTTGCAAATTACTTAAAGGGTCGATTCCGGGAGAAATCAAAAATTCTAGCTTTTGGATGTAAGGTAAAGCCACTAGGTAATCAAGAATCTGCCCGATCGCCTGCACGTAAGGATGACTTTTTTGCTTATACCAATCATGAGGTGCCACTCGGGGTTGGTCAAATCCCAAGTGTACTGTTAAAGAGGGTTTGTCAAACAGGGCGATCGCTAGCGGACGTGCTTCTTCTTGTAACAGTAGATCGTGACTTTTCGCTAAATGTCGTAGCTTCTCCAAACGTTCGTAGCGCTCTGCGATCGCTTGTGGGTCGTCTTGCCAGTGAATTGCCATTGTTACCAGATATGTCTGCAGCAGCATGTGACCCAGCTTTTTCGCTTTTGTTGCTAGGTAATTGGAATTGTAGTTATTCGATTCGATCAACAGTGGCACACGGTCTACCACTTCTAAATTGTAACCCTTTAAACCAGCAATTTTACGAGGATTATTGGTAATCAAACGAATCTTGCGTACGCCCAGATCCATGAGGATTTGCGCTCCCATACCATAGTCGCGCAAGTCAGCCGGGAATCCCAAACGTTCGTTTGCCTCTACTGTATCTAGCCC
>JANZYY010000766.1 GCA_026419705.1 Fischerella sp. | reverse complement strand
TGACTATGCTGATAGTGTTCTAGAAAGTATTGAAGAACGCCTGCACGAAATGATGCGAATTGTTCGCAACGGACGGCAAGAATTGCTACCAGAATTGCCACCGCAGCAGTATACCTCATTTATGAAGAAAAATCAATGATTCCTTGATTTTACTTTTTTTATAAGGTGTTTAACGCCGCATCTCAAGCTGAGATGTGCTCTGAGGACAATAAATAGTCCTGAAATTTTGTAGGGAAACTTCAGTTTAGGGGTTTATACTGAGGATGCCTTCTCGAATTATGAATTATCTAATTCTATCGCATTCATAATCACAATTGAGAATGACAAACAGTTAACTTTGTATCAAACGCTGGACTGCTTCCCCACCTAACATTTGATGTGCTTGTGCAAGAAGGTGGGGAATTTTGTCAGCATGGGGACTGCGGTTTAGACATAACCGCAAGTCTAGTTTATCTATTTGGTCTGCTTGATTGCCAGGGAACCAATGACTACCATTTCCAAGTAGGTTATAGCGCATTTTGGCGTAGTCAACCATGTCATAGGCGATCGCTAAATTCCTTAGCCACAGAATCACCGGAATATTGACCTGACCTGGGGTTTGGTCATAGCTAGGTAAGTTGACATGCCAAGTTTTTACCCAGTCTTCTCCCAAAATTGCGATCGCCTCTTGCTCTAAGCGTGACAAAATCGGTGGCAGAATTTCCGAAGCTTGATCCAACAATGCTAAAGTTTTCAAGTGTTCATCAAAATCTGTTGGTCTTGCTGCACCTACACTGAGAGTGTGCACTTGAGAATGGCTCAGACAAAATAAGTCATTAAACACTATCGGACTGAGAGGAGCACAAAGTCTGACTAACTTTTGCGGAGGTTCATATAACTTACCTCCTTTATCAGATGGGCTAATGATAAATACACCCATATCGTGACGGTTAGCGGCTTCAATCGCAGACCAATTCGATTGATTTATGTAATACCAATGCAGATTAACGTAGTCGAATTGATTGGTATTAATTGCTTGGATAATAATGTCTGTCGATCCGTGCGTAGAAAAGCCAATAAATCTAACTTTTCCTTGTGCTTGTAGTTTTCTTGCTACTTCCAAACAACCACCAGAACGGATGCTGTATTCTAATAATTCAGCATTGTTAATTCCGTGAATTCCCAACAAATCAACATAGTCTAATCGCAAGTTTCGCAGTGATTTTTCTAAATCACTTTGAAATTCTTTTGCATCTGCCTTAGGACTGACTTTGGTCTGAACAATTAACTGTTCGCGGGGTAGCTTTGGTAAGATCCGCCCCAACTGCATCTCAGAAGAACCATAACCACGGGCAGTTTCAATATGATTAATGCCTACTTCTATTGCTCGTCGAATTGTCGCTTCTAAATTTTCCTGGTTGTTACGGGGAATTTGCCACTGCGGCACATCCTTCCATTTATATTGGTATCTCATGCCCCCACAGGAAAACACAGGCATCTGTAATTCTGTACGACCAAATCTTCTGTATAGCATCAAATATACAAACTATTAATATGTTTTAGGTGGTTGCGAGTAAGCAATAATTTGTTGAAAGCATTAACTGATAACAACCTATCATTAAAGCCCCGTTAGTTTTGAATTGTTATGTACCCCGACCAGCACTCTTGGAAAACCTCTACTGCTAGCGTTGCATTTTAATATAGCTCTTATTATCCAAAAAAAAGAAATGTTACTTGCAATCTTTCCATGGAAACTAAAACTTCTGGAGGTCTTGTGTACGAAACACTCTTTCATAATTCAACCAGTGTTCTGTAAGTTTGCCGATCATCTCCTTTGCAATTCTGCTGCTGGGGGTCGCTGCCGATCAAAAATATCGTGCTGTCGTTTGCGAGCAAAGAGAAGATTTGGTTAAAAACCATACAAGCAATATTTGTCATGCGTGCATTGGCGATCGCCAATATCAATTTATAGTTCGGTTAACTACTAAGCGGGCGAAGCATTTGCAAAGATTTATTTCTGTCAAGCCCAATAATTTTCAATTTCATGCTTCGCCCCTACTTTATATCTCTCGCACTACAGGCTGACCATCTTTGACTTCACCAACTAACACTACATCAGCGCAATTGACGAAAATGC
>JANZYY010000765.1 GCA_026419705.1 Fischerella sp. | reverse complement strand
GCGAGCTACAACCAGGTAGCACCGCCTCTTGTACCACTGTTCCCAAACCATCATTTCCAAATCGAAAGATAATAACACGGTCAGTTTGCAGCAGTTTTTGAATTTCTTTAACTGTGGTTTGGAGGATTTCTTCTGTTTTTAAGGACTGACGAATTTTCAGAGCAATTTCAGCCAAAAGTTGCGATCGCTGATGTTGTTGTCTTAATTCTTCTTCTGCTTGCTTGCGTTCAGAGATATCGCTCAGCGCTCCCACCATCCGTAGCGGACGACCGTTAGTATCTCGAACTGCTTTGCCCCTAATCAAAAACCAACTGTAGCTGCGATCGGCTCGACGCAATCGCAGTTCCATTTTATAGGGTTGCTTGAGTTCTAAATGTTGGTAAAGTAACTCTGTAAATTGCTCTCGATCTTCGGGGTGTACCAACGGATAAAGGGATTCATAAAAGTAATTTTTTTCTTCTGTGGATGACAAACCCAGGAATTGGTAAAACTGTTTTGACCAAAAGCACCGATTCTGAAGAAGATCCCAATCCCAAATCGCATCATTGGTTGCATCTATTACGAGCTTTAATCTTTCCTCACTCTCTCTCAAAGCTTCTTCTGCTTGTTTGCGTTCGGTAATGTCCAAAGTCACACCAATCATGCGGGTCGGCGTGCCATCAGGATCGTAGATAGCACTACCCCGTGCTAATACCCAATGTACGCTGCGATCGGGCCAGATATTGCGGTATTCTGCCTCATAATCAGTTTTTTGCTCCAGAGCTTGCCTGACAGACTCTCTTACGTAAGCGCGATCGTCGGGATGAATACATTCAAATAGCAGTTCATAGGAAAACTCGGTTTCAGGATCTCGACCAAAATTCGCTTTGCACTGGTTGGATGCTGACAACTCTCCTGTTTGCAAATTGAGCTGCCAAGAACCGAGTTTAGAAGCTTGCAATGCTAGTTTCAATTGTCGTTCATTCTCGTGCAGTGCTGTTTCTGCAAGTTTGCGATCGCTAATATCAATCAAAGAACCGACAATTTCTAAAGGCTGACCTGACGCATCTCGGACTAACGTCAATTCATCTCGAATCCAGCGATAACTGCCATCTTGATGCTGAAAGCGATATTCATAGGTGTGATGTCCCTGCTCAAATAAGGTAGCGAGTTCAGCTAAGACACGCGGAGCATCTTCTGGATGGATATGGTTAGTCCAAAATTGAGAATCTTCGAGAAATTCACGGCTTTCATACCCCAGCAAAGAAGAAATATTGTCACTGACAAAGGTAGTGGCAAAATCTCCGTCTGGCTGGCAAGAATAGATTGCAACTGGGCTAACAGTCAGTAAGTGGCGCAGTCTTGTTTCAGCAAGTGCCTGTTGTTCCCCTCTGAGTGTCTCGGTCGTAGATAATGCTCTGTAACTAGATTGGTATTGTTGTGCTGGCCTGGTTTGCAATTGCAGCATCACTTGCCGACCTAATTTCTGCAAGGCTGCTAGCTGTTGTGAATTTAGTTGTCGGGGTTGACGATCCATCACACAAAGAGTGGCGATCGCATATCCCTCGGGTGTAAACAGGGGTATACCAGCGTAAAATCGCACATAATAAGGAGCATGGACCACCGGGTTTGTCGCCCATATCCTATCTTTGCAGCTGTCGGGAACAATTAAAATATCCCCTTGCTGAATGCAAGTTGGACACATCCCAACATCACGCGGTAACTCTGTGATTTCCCAACCAACTTTTGCTTTTAGCCACTGACGGTTTTCATCGATGAAATTGATACATGCGATCGGTGTATCACAAATAAGGGCTGCTAACTGGACAAGATTATCAAAAGCTTCTTCGGGTTCAGTATCAAGAATTTGATAGTGGCGGAGGGCTGTTAGTCTTGCACTTTCCTGATTAATAGGTAGAGCTTTCATTCATGTTAATGAAGCAGTCTCATCTTCCAGTTTCAAAATAGTAAAACCTAAAATCGGCAAACTTCAGTTTGCTTAATGTTTGCAAACTAAATGCACCATTACTTCATCATTTCTTAAAATACAGAATGCTTTCTATAAGAATGGTTTTTCACATGAGTTTTTTTAGAATTTTGTTAAAAAGATAAACAAACAACCAGAGCGATCGCTCTAAG
>JANZYY010000764.1 GCA_026419705.1 Fischerella sp. | reverse complement strand
AGCAAAAGCTCGTGTCTCTGCTCCCGAGACTCGGATTTTCGCTACACCATTAATCAACTGCACCATCAAACCAAAGATTTGTCCTTCTAACTCCAGCAATGGCCGGAACTTACGCACTGTGAGAACGCCAGAGAAAATCGTGACGCCAATATTGACAACGGCGACTAAACAGGCTAATAAAGCGAGTGTTGTACTGTAGTAGAATAGCAGCGCGAGGTTGAGCAGCGAAAAGAAGCTGGAGAAGATGCTTTTGAGAACAGTGCTACTTAGTTTCTGGTGGATTTGAGAAATGGCACTAACCCGAGATTTCAAGTCACCAACTGAGAACTGACGGAAAAACGATGCCTGCAAATTCAAAAGCCGATCCCATACCGCTGCTTGCGTAGATGATTCTGCAAAGGTTTGCACTCTGATGATGGCAAATGCCTGAGTGAGGTCAAACAAAGCTTGTCCAAAGGTGACAGCCAAAAGACCTAAGCCTATTTGCATTAATAATCCCCGGTTAGCATCGGGAATGGCGCTGTCGATGAGGACGGCGGTAGCTTGGGGTGTGAGCATCCCTAGCACAGTGGTGCAAACTCCAGCCAAAAGTACATAGATCAGATCTTTGACGTGTCCCCGCAGCGCAAACTGAAGTAAATCCTGGATTTTAAATTTTGTATCGGGAAAAGGTCGATAAAATACGTAGCCAGTTGGAGTCAACTTGGCAGCAGTGCGCTCATCTACAAGGGTGCGAGTCCGTTCTAGGGGGTCGAAAATCTCGTAGCGGTTGTCAGATTTTGGCAATATTGCCACGGGATGATCGTCTTTAGTGTAGGTCAGGACAGGGCCAGAATCCTTTTTCCACCACTTATCAGTTAAAGAAATCCGACGCATCCTTACCCGGGAAGCACGGGCGATCGCTTCTAGTGGTTCTGCTACCCGTCTCAGGTCTTCTGATTGAGCGGGAGGACAAATCTTAATTCCCAAAGCTCGCCCCACTGCACCAGCAGCAATCAACAGGGCTTGGTCTGAGTTATCAGCCGATTTCATCTCTGAGGAAAGAGCTGATTTCCGTACTTCCAGCACGGATGACAGCTCCGCCAACGCCTCTTGCATGACATTATAATTGAGACGTTCTCTTTCTTGAAATCTATGTAATTCTGCGGATATTTCCGACTGCTCTAATAAATCAATGCCTTGGAGAAAATAGGTGTTAAGTTGGGACAAACTTTCTAAGATGGCATTCCCATTTTGCAGATCCGAGGTGTTTTTAGTGGCAAGTTCAACAATACTATCTGCCTGCAACCACATATCTGCACTCAAAGGCAACATTCCGGATGCAGAAGACAGTTGCAATTCTTCTAATCCCATCCAGCGAGCATATCCTTCCTGGATTTGCACCCAAGATACAGTATTTGACTGCGGCTGGAAGATATTGCCATTATTTAGGGAGAAATAGTTAATTCCCTCTGGTTTTACTGGTATTCCTGGGGGAGTAATTTCAGACAGTGCGAAGCCTAGTTGATTCACCCAGCCGTCTACCAAAGCTGCTGCCTCACCATTAGCGCTGGCAATTAATCTGTTAAAATCACCTTTTGACATCTTCAGGAGTTCTGTCTCCTCCATCGATACCGCTAGGATCTGGCGCTGTTCCTCTGTTTGGTTGGGGATTGTAGAGAACATCGCCCCCCCATCTCCTATAGTCAATAAATAACGGCGAGAACCTTCGGGAACACCATCTTTAACTGCGATCGCAAATAGCGCCAAAGAACCAGATTTGACTAGCCAAACCGTTTGCGGGTCATTTAAAAGTATTGGCTGATTACCTTTTAATATATATTGTTGTCCTTGTGGAATCACAAAACTGATTTGTTCTAACATCAGTCGCTGCTCCAATTAAAAATAAGAAATTAAAATTTATGTTTAATGAGAATTAAGGCTATAGCTGTCCTATCTGATTTGTTGACTCCTGACTCTTGACTTTTTAAAGCGCTCCTCCTTCGCTGCGAATTAATTGCAAATACGTACCCTCAACCTGCTTTAGTTCGTCGTGGGTTCCGCGTTGGACTACTTTTCCTCGTTCGAGGACAATAATCTGTCTCTTATACACATCT
>JANZYY010000076.1:4188-13406 GCA_026419705.1 Fischerella sp. | reverse complement strand
TGTAGTTGGCGCTTTCGCGCTGAAGCGCTAACTACAAACAATACTTACCCAGCAATTTTGGTTTGGTGGAGTACTAGGGAATTTCTCAATCATTGGTCACAACCCTTACTCCTGTTTAATTTATACTTTAAGGGCGATCGCATCTGGAAATCAGATAACTCGCCAGATTGATGCAACCATTTTTGCTATGCCTCAAGCTTTTTTAGGTTTGGGCATTGTTAAGCAAATCGCAGAAGATAAAACTAAGCTTGCAACAAAAGCAATCAGAATAACCTGAAGGACATCACTGTAGTCAATAGTCATTTTTGTTACCTCGTTTTTTTAGTTCCATAGATCTCTCCAAGTTATTACAATTATTCTCCAGGTGAAATATGGTGATTTCGGACAAGTATAAATGTGATTTATATCATTACTAGGCACTGGGCACGAGGCAAAGGAAAAATCCCCAATTCCCAACTCCCAATTCCCCACTCACTGGCCGTATTGTCATCGAATCTTGACTTTGTGACCTATTTATTGACCAAAATATCAAATTTTCATGACACTTCGATCCCCAAAGGGCTGATAATCTCGTATAAATAGTAAAAACAGGTCTGACAACCTCTTGATCCCAGTAGTAGGTTAACAGTTAGTATTTTTTAACAAATAGGATCGTCCACTCCCAAACAACAAAGTGCTGATTTTGGCATGACAGGAAATTGAAAGGGAGTGACCCAACATCATAAAAAAACACTAAAAAACCAAACAGATAAGCAAAACAACAAAAATCGGAAATCACGACGTTGATCTGGGATGGATGGAATCGAATCGATCGCTCATAACCAAGGGTATATCATTTTCCTTTCAAACAACTGGAGGCCAAATTCATGGCAAAAGAACGCCCGCCACTAGAAGAGATGACGTTGCGGCAACTACGCAAAGTTGCTAGCGAATATGGTGTCTCTCGTTATAGTCGAATGCGTAAATCGCAACTGCTGGCAGCGATACAAGAAATCGAGCGCAGCAAACTTTCTCTTAGCCAATCTCGCTCAATGGAGGCACAGGAAACCGTGGAAGCAGCAAAATTTGAGTTGGGCCAGGAAGACCGTACTGGCGGAATCCTAACAGATGTAGATGAAGGACTGGGTGACTTACCAGATGGTTATGGTGAAAGTCGCATTGTCCTAATGCCCCGCGATCCGCAGTGGGCTTACACTTATTGGGATGTTCCCAATGAGCATAAAGAGAAACTGCGCAGGCAAGGCGGACAACAGCTGGCGTTGCGAATTTACGACGTTACCGATATTAATTTAGAGTTCCAAAGCCCCCACAGTATCCAATAATATCCCTGTGATGAACTGGCCCGGGAATGGTATCTGCCAATTCCAGTGAGCGATCGCGATTATGCGATCGACATCGGCTATCGCTGTGCTGATGGTCGTTGGCTGGTGTTAGCTCGTTCTGCTCCCGTACACGTTCCTCCCGTCTATCCATCTGACTGGATTGAGGATGTCTTCATCAGCGTCAACTTTGATGAAGATTTGCGCGGCAAAACATTCTACGAACTCGTTCCTCCTGCTAAGAAAGCTGCGGCGGCAAATGGCAATGCCATATACGAGCAAATCTTTGGCATGGCAGAGTCTGCCGAAGCAATGCGGGTTGCAGGTTCTCTGTTTGGATCGATGCAGCACGTTCCTGGTTCAGTGATTCCAGAACAAGCCATCAGTTCCTACGTCTTCCCCTCTGGTGTGGGAATGTGGGCAGTTCCGACTGTATCTGGTATAACCATGTCCGGTGTCGGTATGTCTGGCGTTGGCTTCTCTGCTTCCGCTGTACCAATGCGTCCGCGTAAGTTCTGGTTGATTGCTGATGCTGAGTTGATTGTTTACGGTGCAACCGAACCTGATGCTACTGTCACAATTGGTGGTCGTCCAATTAAGTTAAATCCAGATGGAACATTCCGCTTCCAGATGTCCTTCCAGGATGGCTTGATTGATTACCCAATCATGGCTGTTGCTGCTGATGGCGAGCAAACCCGCTCTATTCACATGAAGTTTCATCGTGAAACACCATCACGGAATACCAACACCAAAGAAGAAGCGGTTTTAGAATGGTTGGGTTAGTTTGGGACTTTAGATTGACCAAATAAAAATTTATTACCCGCTACGGTCATGCTGTAGCGGGTTTTTTCAAAAATGACTAATTGATGATTGGTATTTTTCCTGAGAAGTCCCTAAAAAAATCCCAAATAATTTTGTACGATTTTTAAAATTCGCTCTGCCGCATGACCATCTCCAAAAGGGTTGACAGCATTTGCCATTGCTTCATAGGCGGCGGGATTACCTAGCAACTCAGCAGCGTTAGCAACTATTGTTTCTGGTTGAGTACCTACAAGTTTAGCTGTACCAGCAGTAACAGCTTCTGGTCTTTCTGTGGTTTCTCGCAGAACTAAGACTGGTTTGCCAAGGCTAGGTGCTTCTTCCTGCAAACCACCAGAATCCGTAAGGAGGAGATGCGAGCGCATAATAGCTCCCACTAGTTCGGCATAATCTAAAGGTTCCGTCAAAAAAATCCGAGGATGATTTGCCAAAATTGCCTGCAATGGTTCCCTTACTGTCGGATTGCGGTGTAATGGCAACAGCAATGCTGTATCGGGAAACTTATCCAATATCTGTAAAAATCCTTGGGCAATTCCTTGCAGTGGTTCTCCCCAATTCTCGCGCCGATGCACCGTTGCCAACAAGACACGATATTTACTCCATTCCAATCCAGGTATATTACAGACAGGTTCGGTTGCTGCAACACTCAAAAGTGCATCAATCACCGTATTACCCGTCAGGTGAATTTCACCCAAAACACCAGAATGATGAAGATTTTTGACAGCTAAGGGTGTTGGCGCAAAGTGCAACTGACTCAGTTGCGAAATCAGTCGTCGATTGGCTTCTTCTGGGTAAGGATTAAATAAGTCATCAGTTCTTAACCCAGCTTCTACATGACCTACAGAAATTTTTTGGTAAAAGGCTGCCAAAGTCGCCGCAAACGCTGTGGTAGTATCTCCTTGCACCAAAATTAAATCCGGCCTTTTTTCTTGGAATAATCTTTCTAATCCTCGCAAACTGCGGCAAGTAATATCAGTCAAAGATTGCTGCGGCTGCATAATTTCCAGGTTACGATCCGCCTTGAGGTTGAACAGCCGCATCACTTGCTCAACCATTTCACGATGCTGTCCGGTTAAAATAACTTGCGTCTGGAAGCCTGGAGAATTTTGGAAAGCTTGAATTACCGGTGCTAGTTTTATCGCTTCCGGGCGAGTGCCTAAGATAATGTAAACTCGTTTGTCATTAGTCATTAGTCATTAGTGATTGGTCATTAGTTAATGGTCAATAGTCAATGGTCAATGGTAAATAGTCAATACCCACCAAACACGAATGACGAATGACAGATGCTAAAAAAGCATGAAAAAACCCGGCATAACCGGGCAGGATGCACTGTTTGTCGAATTTAGCAGTTTAGTTACAGTTTGATATCACAGGTGAGTGGGCAAGCAGCGTAGACAGTCTTTTGCATTTCTTCTGTTTCTCCATGCAACCAACTTAACCATTTCACTTCTTTGGGGTGGATACCCTTAGCAGTTAGTATACCTGCACCAATAACAACTGCTAAAACATTAAACAGAATTAAACCTCCTGCCACAAGCAAAACAGCACTAACTGGCATAACTGATTGCAGAACAATCGACAGCAGACATCCAACTGTAGCCATCAAAACTACTAAAGGAAAACCGACAACCAGCAAGCATACTGCCAATGTAAAGGTCCATATCAAAAAGCTTTTAACCATTAACAAGGAATAGGTCTTGCCTAAATCAGATGTGTGTGAAAAAGCCATAACATTTCTCCCAAATACACAAATTAAAGATTGGAATTCAGAAGCATCTCGTTGATGTTGATAACCAAAGGGATCAACAATTAGTGAAGTTCAGTATATAAAAACCAATTGAGAAGATGAGCATTTATTTAATAAAATTTACAGTTAAGGTTTTCTAATGATGATCAACGCTGATTGCACATATTGACAGAAAACCAGTTTTTGCCATCTATCTTTGGGCATATAAGCTACAGATTGATGTCTCATTAGATAGATATAAAGGCTGTGATTCTAGTAGTCTTCACATTTCTTATAAAAATCAAAGACGATTCTCATAATTTCTATTTGTGAGGAAAATTAAGTATAAAAAAACACTTATTATTTAAATAATATCACTGAGTATACTTGATAGGTATGGTGTGTTAAACATTAACTAATGTTGTATTAAAATCAATCTTTTTAACTGGGAGAACTTTTAAGTATATAAAAAATCATACAAATAGGAGTGATGGAATTGAACTGTCCGTAACGATTGATTCGCGCGATCTAATTTGTGGGCAAGTCCACTTGCAACTATGGCGATCGCAGACAATCACATCTACTCTCAGATACCTGTATTAACTGAGAACTATTTCACCTTCTGTCTGTCAGATTAAAAACCGATTTTTACGCTCGGCGAAGCGCTTCTCCTCTAGCCTCTAGTAAAGAGATTAGTCAACGTACAATCATCTTGAAGATAAAGATAATATGTCAGAATCACAAAATCAATTAAATTCGACCCCAACTGCAGACCTTGGTATCCCTCCACTTCCTCCACCACCACCAACAATTAGTACGCAACGCCAATCTACACAAACTTTAGAAATATCAGTCGATCGCAGTCGTAATGTTCATCCGGCTGCATCACCCTCAGCGATGGCTTCTACCCCTGCTTGTGCTCATCGTCCGGGGACTCCACCACCTATACCCAGTCCCGCACGCGTCAAAAGCAACAGTTTACATCCGACTTTAAAACAATTGGTACAGGAAGCTTACGATCAGGGTATATCCGACATTCACTTAGGTGTAGGTGAACAGCCGCGCTTCCGCAACCGAGGAGAAATTCAAACCACAGATTATCCAGAAACCGATAAAGAGACTTTTATGAGTTGGTTGCGGGAGGTGCTGACGGAGTCAGAAATTCACCGTTTTGAAGAACAATTGGAATTTGACGGCGCAACTCAATACGAATTTGCTCGCGTAAGGATCAACATTTTTGATTCCCTCAAAGGCTACGCCATGGTAATGCGGTTGATTCCGCTTAAAATCCTAACTATCGATCAGTTGCGCCTACCTCCTGTTTTTCGAGATATTTGCCATTACCACAAAGGTTTGATTTTAGTGACGGGTCCCACTGGTTCTGGTAAATCTACGACAATGGCAGCGATGATTGACTACATCAACAAAGAGATGCCCAAGCATATCATCACTATTGAAGACCCAATTGAATTTGTTCACAAGAGTCAAAGATCCCTGATCAAACAACGGGAAGTAGGAATGCACACCCGGAAATTTGACAATGCCTTAAAAGCAGCTTTGCGGGAAGATCCAGATTTAATTCTGGTAGGGGAAATGCGAGATAAAGAAACTGTGAACACTGCCCTTAAAGCTGCTCAAACAGGTCACTTGGTGATGGGAACCTTGCATACCAACAGCGCTGTGAAAACGATTGAGCGTATCCTCAATCTCTATTCAGGTGACGAACAGGATGCAATGCGGGTGGCACTTTCTGAATCTTTAGTAGCCGTGATCGCCCAAGGTTTGTGTCGCACGACGGATGGCAAGCGTGCGGCTTTCCACGATATTTTAATCAATACTGATGCAGTCAAAGACTGGATCAAAGACGGTAAGTACGATGAAATTACCGAATTAATGAAACAAGCTAGTTTCGATGGCATGATTACTATGAACCAGTCTCTATTTAACCTCTACCAAGAAGGTCGCATTACTGAAGAAACTGCTTTGGAGATGTCACCAACTCCTAACGAAATAGCCCAGATGCTTCGAGGTCGAGTATAAGAATGAGAGACTGGGGAATAGGCGAAAATTATGAATGATGAATATTCATGATTCATAATTCATAACTAATATTAGTCCCGCGATTACCTTGACTCTAGACAAACTAATCTTACCCCAATTGTTCAAAGGCATTGCGCTGTTTACGCCCGGAGGAGATATAATTTACTGCATCGACCCGAATAAACAAGGTCGATGGCATTTGCATTTATGCGCAACTTTGCAAGAAATCTTAGACTTAACGGAACCGCCTCATTTTTTAGTACCTTGCTACACAGCGACTATCGATCGCTGGTTAGATCCGCGCACGCAACAAATACGAACTTTTGCCGAAGCTTATCCAGCTGTGATGCGCCATCAAGCTGTGCTAAACGCGATTTTTGGTACAGGCGATCTAGTATGGCAAAGCGCTCCTTGGCAGGAGGGGTTATGCGATCGCATGGTGTTGACAAGCTATCGCTCTTTGTTCCCGCAACTTTGGGAAGATCATGACTTGATCGTGCGTTTAGATCCTTGGGAAACAGTGCCATACTATCAAGAATCCGCAACACTACAACTACAACCAAATACACAAGGCTATGTCCTCCGTCTGTTTGTTGCTGGACATAGTCCTGGAATTGAACGCATTCTTGAGAATCTCCACGAACTTTTAGAACAATTCCTGGGTCAACCTTATACGCTCAAACTCATTGATGTTGTCACTCATCCAGAACAAGCAGAAGTGAATCAGGTGACAGCAACTCCCACTCTTGTCAAGGTTTGGCCTCCACCGATTCGGCGCATTGTTGGTGATTTGGATAATGTGGATAAAATTTTGCAGATGTTAGGGGCTAAAGAAAAATATTAAACAGTAGGAGCAGTTTCGCTGATTGCGATCGCCTTGTAGAAGTATTGTCATTTTTTTGGTGTTTGTATGAAGGTAAGGGCGGTGAGGGGGGATCTAAGAGTACGGAAAACACGCCCTAGGTACAGCTAGGAAATTGAAAGCTTGGAACGGATACTGCATTGACTTGACAAATTTCTCGTAACTCAATGCTTCTCCACCTGCGAGCCAATCCTTGAACAAAAATAGTGAATATGAGTGGTCATAAATAAAGTCATAAATATCTCTGGAACAAACGTCATGAGCTGCTAATCCAGATTTAGTACACTCTAGGATGACAAAGGGCTGACAGCGTTTCAATAGGGCTTCACCACCTTGAAGTACTGCTAGTTCTGCTCCCTCTACATCAATTTTTATGAAGCCTACACAGCGATCGGATGGAACAATATCATCAAGTCTGGAACAATTGACTCTTATGGTCTCAATATATTCACTACTACAACCAGAATTGTGCAGACGTAATCCGCTAAACCCAGAACAATGAGGTTGCAGGAAAAATTTTGTTTCTCCAACACAATTACTGATGGCTAATTGCAAAACTTCTACATCTGGAAACTTTTGCTTTAACCACCTGCACTTGTAAGGAATTGGTTCGATGGCAATATGTTTTCCATGTGGTGATAGTCGTTTGATCGCACTCAGCACTGAACCTAGATGAGCACCAACATCTATGCAATTCATTGAGTTGTTAATGATTCGAGCCATTACTATTTTCATTCGTGAGGATTCAACATAAATCTCTCGAAGCTCAGGATGCTTCATTCGTTGTCGAAACCCCATGAAATAAGCTACGTTTTTGGCAACCTCTTCCAGTGGTGTACCAATAAGGTTGTGAGCAATGTACTCTTTCAATGGTATGTTTCTCACACTGCTCCTCCCAATTTTTCACCTAAGTATTAATTAGTTAGGTAGAATCTGACAGATTTTCCTCTATCCAGGGATTAATATGCAGGGTCTTCTGGACAATCAAGCCAAGAGGCTTAGTTTCTCCTGCCTTTTGTGCTTTTGGTGTGCTTGTGCAAGTCTCTAAGTTTTACAAAGCTGTACTAAGTCAAAATTAAATTCCAAAGTAGATGATAATTAGTGTGGAAAGCGCTATAATTCCTATTCTTATCTTTTCACTACAGCAATTCAGGCAGTGCCAAACCAAGGTAAAAGATTAGAGCAAAATCAACGTTGGACATTCTCCCAACTGGTTGGATTGACAAGGCGTCATCCTTTCATGATTTCCGTTTGGGTTTTACGCTGGGCGGTTGTGGGAACTGCGGCTGGTTTATTTGCTGCATTGTATTGGAATGGATTAGAATTACTAACCCACGGACTGCAAAAATTTACAGGTTTTAGTCTCCTGTTGGTAATGCCACTAGCTGGCTTAGTGGTGGGTCTGGTGATTCATTTTCTGGGAAATCCAGGAGAAATTGGTGTTATTGTTGATAACATCAATTTTCGCAGCGGGCGCTTCGATATTCGCAAAAATCCATCCATGATTCTTGCTTCTTTGGTGAGTATATCAGCAGGGGGCAGTGCTGGTCCGGAAGCACCATTAGTACAGGTAACAGGTTCGTTTGGCACCTGGGCTGCCGATCGCCTCAAACTTCAACGCCAAGACGATATCCGCACGATGAGTCTAGCTGGAATGGCGGCGGGTTTTACTGCTTTGTTTGGAGCACCACTTGCGGGTGCGATGTTTGCTTTAGAAATTTTGCACCATAAGTACGTGGTGGAGTATAGCGAAGCAGTAATACCTGCCATTATTTCTAGTTGTGCTAGTTATCTGGTGTTTGCGGTAATTACAAATTTGGGAATTGCACCGACTTGGTATTTTCCCCAGTACGGCTTAAATAATGTCAATGATTTTGCATTTGCGGTCTTATTCGGGGTGATCGGGGCGTTAGCAGGATGGGTATTTATAGGAATTTTTCACGGATGCGATCGCCTATTTGCTCGTATTCCCGGTCCAGTTTACATTCGCACAACATTAGCAGGACTGGGACTAGGTATTGTCGCGTTGCTGTTACCACTGACTCGTTTTTTTGGACATGACCAGTTAGCCGCGATCGTTACCGGTAGTTTTACTGCTATTGTTCTTTTGAGTTTAGCGTTGGGTAAAATTGCTGCTATTAGCGTTACAGTTACAGGTGGATGGCCGGGAGGATTGATTATCCCCCTGTTTTTCAGTGGTGCTTGTCTGGGTAAAGCTATGGCAGTGTTGATTCCTGGACTTAATCCTAACTTGGCGATGATTTGTGTCATGGCATCTTTTAGCGTTGCAGTAATGCGCACACCCATAAGTACAACCTTACTGCTGTCGAAACTCACTCATTTCGCTGCTTTGACTCCCATCTTGTTTGCTAGTTTGATTGGATTTTTTTTCGCTCCCAAAGTTCCTTTTGTTACATCTCAACTCAAGTCTAGGCAAGATGCTTCTTAACAA
>JANZYY010000076.1:0-4178 GCA_026419705.1 Fischerella sp. | reverse complement strand
GGTTAGAAGAATGGGGTATGGGCATTGGGTATTGGGCATAAGTTAACAACCACTAACTATTGACCCCCTGACTTTGCCTTGCCAGCCATAAAAGGACAAAATGTGCTAAAATTATAACAAATTATGGCAATTATTCAAGGATAAATTGGAATAATTTTGCTTATTTGCGCTTTATTCGCTGAAACTAACCATTCTTGGAGTTTTTTAGGTTATGACAACCTCTCAGGAGAGGATTATCCCTACGGATCTGCGAAACGAAATGTCCAGGTCTTACCTGGAATACGCCATGAGCGTAATTGTAGGTCGGGCGCTACCAGATGCCAGGGATGGTCTGAAACCTGTGCATAGGCGTATTCTCTATGCCATGCATGAGTTGGGGTTGACCTCAGATCGTCCCTTCCGCAAATGTGCGCGCGTAGTAGGGGAAGTTTTAGGTAAATATCACCCCCACGGCGACACGGCAGTGTATGATGCCTTGGTGCGGATGGCACAGGATTTTTCCATGCGAGCACCTTTAATTGAGGGACATGGTAATTTTGGTTCTGTAGACAACGATCCCCCAGCGGCAATGCGTTACACTGAGTGCCGCTTACAAGCTTTAACAAGTGATGCTCTCCTGCAAGACATTGAATCGGAAACTGTAGATTTTGTTAGTAACTTCGACGGTTCGCAGCAAGAACCGACTGTCCTACCAGCACGCGTACCGCAGTTGTTGTTAAACGGTTCTTCGGGAATTGCTGTGGGGATGGCAACTAACATCCCGCCCCACAATTTGGGTGAATTGATTGATGGATTGGTAGCCCTAATTCATAATCCAGAAATTACTGACATCCAGTTAATGCAGTATATTCACGGCCCGGACTTTCCGACTGGAGGTCAGATTCTCGGGACTGCGGCGATTAAAGAAGCTTACACTACTGGACGCGGTTCGATCACCATGCGCGGTGTGGCAAATATTGAAACCATCGAACAACGAGGGCGTCCGGATCGGGAAGCAATTGTAGTTACTGAATTACCTTATCAAACCAACAAAGCAGCGTTAATTGAAAAAATTGCCGAGTTGGTTAATGAAAAGCGCATCGACGGAATTGCCGATATCCGGGATGAAAGCGATCGCGATGGGATGCGAATTGTGATCGAACTCAAACGCGATGCTTATCCACGTGTAGTTCTGAACAATCTCTACAAACAAACGCCAATACAAGCCAATTTTGGGGCAAACATGTTGGCGTTGGTGAATGGCGAACCTCAGGTACTCACCCTCAAGCAATTTTTACAGGTTTTCCTCGATTTCCGCATCGAAGCGATTACCAGACGTACACAATACGAACTGCGCAAAGCCGAGGAACGCGACCACATTCTGCAAGGGTTGTTGATAGCTTTAGCTCAGTTAGATGCAATTATTGCTTTAATTCGCCATGCAGCGGATACACCGTCAGCCAAAGGAGAATTAATTACCACTTATGGACTTTCAGAAGTGCAAGCAGATGCAATTTTGCAGATGCAACTGCGACGGTTAACTGCCCTAGAAGCGGATAAAATTCGTCAAGAGCACGAGGAATTACAAGCACAGATCGCCGATTTGCGAGATATTTTGGCACGGCGAGAGCGAATACTGCAAATTATTGAAACGGAAGTCGGGCAACTAAAAGCAAAATTTGCAACACCACGCCGCACGGTAATTACTCACGGCGAAGGTGAATTAGAAGACACAGACCTAATCGCCAACGAAAAAGCTGTAATTTTGCTAACCGAGCAAGGTTATATTAAACGGATGCCAGTTAACACCTTTGAGGCGCAAAGCCGTGCAACTAGAGGCAAAGCCGCCGCAAAGGTCAAAGATAATGATGGTGTCGAGCATTTCTTGACTTGTTGCGACCACGACAGCCTGTTATTTTTCAGCGAACGCGGTGTCGTTTACTGCCTGAAAGCTTATCAAATTCCCGTAGGTTCTCGTACCAGTCGCGGCACGCCCATTGTGCAGATGCTGCCCATTCCCAAGGAGGAAAAGATCACTTCCATAGTACCCGTAAGTGAGTTTACCAGCGATGAATATTTGGTGATGCTCACCAAAGGCGGTAACATCAAGAAAACCGAATTGACAGCGTTTAGCAACATTCGTGCCAATGGCTTAATTGCCATTTCCCTAGAAGAAGGCGACCAACTGCGCTGGGTAAGACGGGCAAGAGTAGAAGACAGCGTTATTATTGGTTCTCGTCATGGCATGGCCATTCACTTTCGCTGCGATCACGAACAACTGCGTCCTCTCGGTCGGGCGACACGTGGTGTCAAAGCCATGAAACTCAAGAAAGCAGATGAATTAGTGGGTATGGATATTCTGCCTGCTGCTATTCTGGCTAATATAGCTACAGTCTCAGAAACCGAAATCGAAGATCTTGAAATCGAAGAAATCGAGAATGAAGAGTCCGCAGAAGTACCAGGCAATGGCAGTCACGGTCCGTGGGTGTTGGTGATTACAATGGGAGGATATGGCAAACGGGTACCTGTTGCTCAGTTCCGCCTGCAAAACCGTGCCGGTCAGGGTATAATGGCGACCAAGTTTAAAAATCGTAAAATCAAAGACCAACTTGCAACCCTGCACATTGTCAATAGCGACGATGAAATCATGATGGTTACTAGTCGGGGTATTATCATCAGACAGGCAGTGAATGCAATTTCCGTTCAATCGCGTTCCGCTACTGGAGTGCGCGTACAACGCCTAGATGAAGATGATGCGATCACAGGAGTGGCAATAGTTCCTCCCGATAGCGGTGATGCGACAGAAACTGAGTAAGAGAAGACACGGAGACACAAAGACCCAGGGACACAGAGAATTTTTGCAATTTACTCTCCGCGTCACCCTGTCTCCTTTTCCCCGCGTCCTAATTACCCTAGGAAGCGGTATTTTGATGGGTTTGACCGTCGCACCCGTAAACGCGTGGTTCCTAGCGTGGTTTGCCCTTGCTCCCCTCTGGGTGTTAGTTATAGATTCTGCAAAACGAAAAAACCAATCTCTCCCCATCTCCCTCGCTTGGGGTATCGGTTATCACGGTGTAGCCCTATCCTGGATTACAGGAATTCACCCCATGACTTGGATGGGGGTTCCTTGGTTGGCGAGTTTGGGGATTGCTTTATTTTGCTGGATATTCATCACTTTTTGGGGAGCTGCATTAGTTGGGGTATGGGCTGCTTGTTTGGCGTGGATTTTGAATTTTAGATTAGGTGTACAGATGCGCCATGGCACGTCTGTAGAAATATCCCCCATTACTCGCGTTCTCATCGGTACTGCTGTTTGGTGTGGTGTAGAAACTCTATGGAGTTGGGGTCCTTTATGGTGGAGTTCTCTTTCTTACACTCAGAGTCCACACAATCTCGCAATCCTACACCTGGGTCAACTGTCGGGACCTATTGCTGTGACAGCAGCAATTGTGGTAGTGAATGGCTTAATTGCGGAAGCTTTTATCAATCACAAATACACAAAGGACACCAAGATTTTCTCTGTGCTCTTTGCGCCTTGGCGGTTCGTTAACAAATATCTAGTTATCGCCACGGGATTATTAATTACTTTACATTTAATTGGTTTTACTTTATACAATCGTCCTCTCATTCAACCACCAGCAGCAGCGTTAAAGGTAGGGATTATTCAAGGCAATATTCCCAACCAAATTAAACTTTATCCAGAAGGCTTGCGTCGTGCAATAGAAGGTTACACTAGCGGATATTTCACATTGGTAGCTCAAGATGTAGATGCAGTGCTAACGCCGGAAGGAGCTTTACCTTTTTCCCAACGTGATATTCAGCGTAGTTCCTTGGTGGATGCAGTGCGAGAAAAAGGCGTTGTGGCTTGGATTGGTGGTTTTGGAGAACAGGAACGCAGTTATACAAATAGTTTGTTTACCTTTACAGGTGATGGTAATATTTTTAGCCGTTATGACAAAGCAAAATTAGTACCGATTGGAGAGTACATCCCCTTTGAGAAAGTTTTGGGTGGTATCATTAGCCGCCTGTCACCTCTAGATGAACACCAAGTTCCCGGTTCGCGAAATCAAGTATTTGATACGCCTTTCGGTCGGGCGATCGCTGGTATTTGTTACGAGTCTGCTTTTGCTGAGCAATTTCGCCGTCAAGCGCAAGCAGGTGGACAATTTATACTTAGCTCATCCAATGATGCCCATTAC
>JANZYY010000763.1 GCA_026419705.1 Fischerella sp. | reverse complement strand
CCATTTGGCAGTGGCGATCGCCAGTGTTGTCTGTCCTGTCCCTGCTTTACCTATAAATGTAATGATTCTGCTCATTGAAATATTAACCTTTCACCTAGAATTACTGAAATTCATGCGAAAGTTAGGTGTTAGAAAAACTCTAGCCAGTACAAGGTAGAGTTAATTAACCCAGACTATAGATATTCCAGTAATTCTATGTGATTTAAAAGGAACTAATGAAATTGGCTAAAATTTGAAAAAATTGACCAATTGTGAACAGAAAAATTGGTCAATTAGGAATTTAAGGTTCTAGAGTAGAAAAACAAGCCGCAGCTACCAGAAGAAATGGAGTACCAGGAATCAGAGGCAG
>JANZYY010000762.1 GCA_026419705.1 Fischerella sp. | reverse complement strand
GAGATGTGTATAAGAGACAGGAGGCAGAAGTATCCCAGCAAGACCAACAACAGCGGATATTGAGCCGACAACAATTCTTGCGGCATTTCTCATCTGCTTAAACATAATTCATTTGTCCAAATACTTGCGATTTCCTACTAATTGAAATGTAGCAGAAAATTTACTACTTGACTCAGAAAATTAATAGTGCGTTACTATACTAATAGTTGATTGCAACGATAAGCTAAAATTCATCCCGCTAGCTATTTTTGATCAAAAATTCTATCATCTTTGCATTGAATTGGTGGTAAGGTGATCTTAACAGTAATTAATTTCCTTGAAACATATAATTTGAGGTACTTATGTACTCTTCCTTGAGCATTGCCCCTAGAAATAGTGGTTGGACTCAACGGTTCAATCGGTGGATGCACACACTTGCGTTGTTGCTTCCGAATATTTTGTTATCGCTGCTTATATCTATTGTTGGCTCAATCATTCTGACCATTTTTGCCTATGGGTTGAGTGCGATCGCAGGGTTTCCCATCATGCCCTTTTTCCTGATCATCATTTAACCCAGACGGTGCTTAAGCCAGAATGCTAACAGCGGCATTGCGATGCGATAGCCGTATTTAGAACCGTAAACAAGTCCTTTTTGTTCTAATCCAGCCAGCGCCCCTTGCAGACCTCCTCCTCTAGAAAGTTGGTGTTTCTCAATATACTCGCGTGAGTGAGGGCTATCAGTTGGGTCAAGAGCTAAACTTTCTAAAACACGAGCTTGAATAGGTGGGAGCAGTAAAAGTAAGGACTCAAAAGTCAGAGATAGATCTTCCACTAAACTTAAAGCACTACGGTGGACGTGGTGAGTTTGAATCAATCCCTCTTTTGAGGGTGATTGCAGTTCGGAGCTGATGACTCCTGGTGCACTTTTCCTAGTGCCTTCATCTTTCATCCTTGCAAAAGCTCGACAGTCCAGCCAAATGCGACGCGCAAGAGCGATCGCATCCCCAAGATGACCTTGAACGTAGTTAAGAAACATATCAAGTGCTTGAGTATCTGCTTCAAACTTGAGTCCTTCTGCTGCCATCGCATCTATAATCCAAGACTGGAGGTCTTTGCGTTCCAGAGGTGCTAAGGTAACAACGTGCAAATTACTTTCATAAACCCAGGGTTCGGGAACTGTAGCAATTAGAACATAGCTGACACGGTTTTGCCGCTCAACTTCCTGACGCAGGTAATCTTCCCACTTACCAGTTCGATCCCAAGAACGGATGTGAGGAAAGTTTTGAAATACCAACACAACTCGGCAATTGAGCCATTCTGCCATTACTTGTGGCAGGGTCAACAGAGCTTGTAGGATAATCCAGTTATCCTTTGGTGGGACGTGCCAGACTAAGCGAGTCCGTCGCGTTAAATATTGTTCCAAAATCAATGGATGTTCAGTACTCCATCTTTGGATGAGTTCTAATTCAGCTGGAGCTGAGAAGACTTGCAACAGACCTTCTGCCAACAGTTCCAAAAAGCGAGAAGAATTTGTCGCTCGCAGACAGTCAATTTCCAAAACCCTAGCTCCTATCTGTTGAGCAGCCCAGCAGATCAGCGCTCGTCGCCCATTTCCCGGAATACCTGCCACCATCAGGTCGCCATCCTGAGCAAGAATTGTGCTGACTTGCTGTAGTTCTGCCTGCCTGCCTACTAAATATCGCGGAACAAAAGGATTGCTGACCATTTTTGCTGGGAGTAAGGG
>JANZYY010000761.1 GCA_026419705.1 Fischerella sp. | reverse complement strand
CCGCCTATAGAGACACGCCATAGCGCCTCTCTACAAAATATAGATGGTATCAGAATTGCGATCGCCGATGATTATTTCCGTAAAGGAGCAAATCCTGAAGCCTTGGAAGCAGTACAAAAAGTAGCAGATGCTTTGGAAATAGCTGAGTATGTAACTATACCGGAAGCACATCGTGCTCGTGCTGCAGCATTTGTAATTACAGCTTGTGAAGGGGCAAATTTGCATTTGGAGAAGTTGCGTAAACGTCCGCAAGACTTCGATCCGGCGACGCGCGATCGCTTTCTTGCCGGTGCGTTAATTCCCAGTAGTTGGTACATCCAAGCGCAGCGATTTAGAAAATGGTTCCAAGATCAAGTTCGCGAAATCTTTCAGAAGGTAGATGTAATTATTGCTCCAACTACACCTATTTCTGCACCGTTAATTGGACAACAAACCATGATTTTAGATGGTGAAGAAATTCTCGTCCGTCCTCATTTAGGATTATTCACTCAACCATTATCATTCATTGGCTTGCCTGTTTTATCGGTGCCAATTCAACGCCCAAATGCTTTACCGTTGGGAGTGCAATTAGTAGCCGCACCCTATCATGAAGAACTAATTTTACGAGTTGCAGCAGTTTTAGAAGCAAGAGGTGTGATAACAGCGCCTATTATATAGAACTGATTTTTGACACTCTCCGCGCTAAAAGCGACTTTTGACTGCAACTTGGTATAAATCTTAAGTAGTAGCGTGTCAAAGCGAAAATGATGCACTATAGCTTTCTTGTGGGATGGGCTTCTAGCCCGTCCGATGCGGACTGTCCTGTCCACACTATAAGATTTATATTGATGCACCAAATTAGGCTTGCCACGCCACTACAGTTATTTTCTTTTTACTTTATAAATGACTGGAGGCAAAGGCTAAAATATCTGCACCCGTTGTGTAATAGAAGTTGATTGTATTTTCAAACCCCAAACCTAGCGCATCAGCGCTTTTTTCTTTTATTGCTTTTTGATTTACTTTGTGAAGTCGCAACACGACCAAAACCTCTACTTGCTACTACTTGAATAGATATTGTGTTTTCTACATTTTCAACAGATAAAGGTGATGCTTCTGATTTTAGTTGGCTTGTCTCTACTTTGAAAGTGGCATCTGCAATTTCTTGCTCATCAACGGAATTTTTACCTCCAGATTTTGGTTGATCTTTTGTAGTGGTAGATTCAACATTTTGCAGAATTTCTGGCTTGACATCAGAGGTAACATCTTCAATTAATTGAAGATAATTTGAGGATATATCCACAAATTTTGTGACATCATTAACAACCACATCAAAAGGTTGCTGAATTTTATTTGCAACTACATCCTCTATGTGCTGAACATCATCAGCAATTTCATCTTCAAGCTTTTGTTCATTGTCAGAACAAAAATTCTCTGTCTGCAAAACTTCTTCTGTGGCTATATTTTCTATTTTATGAATATCATCAATAATTACTTCTTCAAACTGTTGTTTATCATTTGAATCAATATTCTCAGTTTGGAGTGCTGTATCCAAACTCACATCAGTAAACAGTGGTATCCGATCGGGAGTGACACCCAAACTTTTACATAAATCATCCCAAGTACCTGCTATATCTTCAGGGACACTTTGTGCTACAAAAGCACTTTTAATTACTGCTGCTGATTCTACTGCTTGTAACTCAAGCAATGAAGCAACAATAAAACCATTGACTTCTTCAGGGTTTTGATCAAAAAATTTCAGTTGTTGAGTCAGTACATCAATACACTTTTGGCGTGTATCAGGATGCTGTTTACAAATTTCTTCTAAGCTGTTGATAGCGGTAATACGCGGAAAAACTCCGTGCGATTCATCAGCTAAATACGTTTGTAATTTAGGGATAGCAACTGCACCAATCATGCCGTAAACTTTTGGCATCTCTTCGTTTACCCAGTCGCTATCTTCCAGTTGATGAAATAGATGCATCAATGGTTCTATTGCTGCTTCAGCCTGCAATTGCCCCAATGCACGCCATGCATGGATAGGTGCCCAAACCTCCAAAGTTGCAGAATCTGCCCCACTCAACTGTTGATCTACTGCCATCCTGATTAAATCGGGGATGTGTTCTGCACCCAGCCCTAATTCTGCGATATAGTCA
>JANZYY010000760.1 GCA_026419705.1 Fischerella sp. | reverse complement strand
GCCATTAATCTTGGTCACGCTACTGAGTAGGATATTTATGCCCATGTTCGCCAGGGCTGCATCTGAAAACCTCCTATCAAAGTTTGTTAGAGTTTCAGTGTATGTTTTGTGTCTACCTGTATTTACAGCAAGCCTTTTAATATTTGTCTATCGATATCACATTGTGGAGGCAGTTTTTGGGCCAACTTGGTTACACATAATCCCACTGTTTTTTCCTCTACTTTTAGTCAACTTTTTGCTATCTCCGACGCTGATACTCGTTTCTTTGGCAAACGCGACTAGTCTAGTGACTGAAGTATTGCGACTCATGCTACTTTGGGTATTGGTTACGTGTTGTTTTAGTTTTCCAGTTCTACAGGCTTTTGGTTGGGAGGCTTGGGGCTGGGTCGCTTTGACTGCTAATATGGGCAACTTGCTTTTTATGATTCGCCTGCAAACTTTACTAAAGTTGCAAATAATTCCTCATATACTGGGGTCGACAATGCTATCTTTGATTGCTGGAGGTATCAGCTATTTCTTGCTAATATTTTTCGGTCAAGAAAGCTGGGAGATAGCGCTGCTCTTTTCGATTTGTTTTTCACTAGTAATTACAATAGTGGCTCTTCGTGGTGAGATAAACACTTTCGGGAGAAGAGGATAGTATGAGTAATCAAATTGTTTTCATATCGCCGTTTCCAAACCAATATCAAGAACGTGATGGAATGATGCAGAGAGTCAAAGCAATTGACACTCTTGTAGCTGACCTTCCAAGAGTTTACCTGGACATTTCATATTCTAGAAATTTGGGTCATTCCGAGGAAATAGTTGCGTCAAATTGTAAAGTTGTTCATGTAAATCTATTTCTCCACAAGAACCTCATAGTTAAATATCTGGAGACTGCATCCCTTATCTACGTTCATTCTGCATATAATGCTCTAAAAATCATTTTTTTGTTCAAGAGTCTTGGTCATAAGATAATTACTGATATTCACGGTATCTTACCGGAAGAGCTGGCATTCATGGGCAGAAGGGTAGAAAGCGTTATTTATTCTGTGGCCGAGCAAATAATGATCNAGTACTCCCGGCTATTAATCAGCATTAACTCAGAAATGACTAAATACTTGATGTCCAAATACCCTCAATTTGATGTTGGAGATCGCATGATTGAGGTGCCGATCCTCCACCTTTCCGCAATTGACATAGGTAAACTGGAGGATCAAAAAGTCAAAGAGGGGAGATTGATCGTGGTATATGGAGGTGGTATCCATAAATATCAAAACATCGAATTAATGATAAATTCTGTGCTAAATTTTCCTGCCAATGACAAGATTGAGTTTCAGTTTTTTGTACCGAAGCAGCACGTTGATTATGTAACATCTCTACTACCTTCAACAGAAATTCCTCGTGTGATGGTCTCTTCACTTCCCAGAGCAGAACTATTGAATGTATATAGAAGTGCAAAGCTAGGTTTTGTGCTTCGAAACGATATCCCGCTCAACAGAGTTGCGATGCCGACTAAGCTCATTGAGTATATGGAGTACGGGATTGTTCCTATAGTTTTGTCCTCTCGTCTTGGTGATCTAGAAAAGTTGGGTTATGGCTATCTTAGCCTTGAAGAGTTTTTAGAGCCAAAAAACCATAATGAGGAGAAGCTTCGCAGAATTCGTCTACGAAATTATGAAGTAATAGCGAACATTGAGAGGAATTCGCGTGATGCCCGCAAGCAGTTGAGGGATATTTTTTTGGAGTCATATGGCTAAGGTTTTTGTAATTTTGCTTAACTGGAACGGGTGGCAAGATACGGTTAAGTGCATAGTGTCACTTAAGGGTCTTTCATACCCCAACTACGAGATTGTGGTTCTGGACAACGCTTCTACCAACGACTCAGTTGAGCAGATTCGAGCAGCACATCCCGATGTTACGCTCATAGAGACGGGTGCCAACCTGGGCTTTGCAGGCGGGAATAATGTGGGTATCCGCTATGCCTTAGAGCATGGCGCGGAGTATATTTGGTTACTGAACAATGATACGATCGTTGATGCAAATGCCTTATCGGCGATGGTTACCAAAGCTGAGAGTGACCCTAAAATAGGGTTGGTTGGTTCGGTGTTGTACTACATGAACAACCCTGGTAGTGTTCAGGCCTGGGGTGGAGGTACGGTGAATCTC
>JANZYY010000759.1 GCA_026419705.1 Fischerella sp. | reverse complement strand
GCGTTAGATATAGCGTGGGCGATCGCTGACTCAACAGCATCTGGTTGATCTGGGACAATTCCTAACATCAACGGTTCTGCCCCAATTTGTTTAACCAAAGCTGCGAGAGCATACTGGTTAGAATCTACGATTTGTCCTGGTTGCAAAATTTTATCAGGAGTTACTAATTCATTACCGTTGGAAAAAATTGCTACACGTATGTGCCTGTAAACACTGAGGTGCATAAGCTGGGCAGCAGCCAAAACAGCAATTTCTGGGCCATGCAATCTTATTCCTGCAGGTAGTAATTCTGTCCCAGCTTTGTAATAGCAAGCACGATGTCTGACAAATTGTTGTGGTTTCGTTGGTGCAGCCAAGATTAACACGTGGTTATCTTCTCGCCGCGTATGTTCCTGCATAACTACAGTATCTGCACCTGTTGGCATTATCGCACCAGTGAAAATCCGTGCCGCTTGTCCCTGTTGAATGGTAGATTGAGGTTGATACCCAGCCGGAATTTCTTCAACAATTTCTAAACTAACTGGCTGTTGTTGGCTAGCCTGCCGTACATCGGCATAACGCACTGCGTAACCATCCATTGCCGAATTATCCCAATGAGGAAAATCAAGTTGGCTTGCAACAGGGGAAGCAAGAATGCGACCATTCGCTGCTAACAAATCTACAACTTCCGTATTCCGCTGACGATCCAACGGCTGCGCCAAATTAAAAATAATTGCTTCTGCTTCTTCGACTGAGAGCATGGCCAAGGACTCCGACTTATATAGAACATCAATTCAGTCATCCAAAAACCCAATAGAGACGCGAAATTTCGCGTCTCTACAATCGGTGTGCTAATTCTGGATCAAATCCAGCTTTATATATCTACTATTTGTTGCTTGTAAGCATCCAACTCAAGTTGATTTATATTTCCGACCAAAGTCGTTCCAACTGACGCCGCCAAGCAGCTAAAGTTTCTTCCCGTGCTTGGGGAGTTTGGTTTTCATCTCCCATTAATCCTTCTGCGTAAAAGCGTTCTAAGTTTTGCATCGTCGATTCTAGGGATTGACCTTGCAGTTTTGCTGCTTGAATAATTTGCCGAATACGACTTTCAACCAGTCGATTAAAGACATCATCTAAACCAACTTCATGCAAAGAAATTAGTTGAGCGATCGCATCTCGAAAATCCTCTACAACCAAACTGCTGCAATTGTGTTGAAATACGCCCCAGATTACGCCTTGCTGCATGGCATAACGTACCTGTTGAGTATCATCAAAATTGGCTTCTAAAAATTGTTCTAAAAAAGGTTGGGCTTGTTGTGCTGGTACAATTGGAATCAGGACCCGCAACCAAGTTTCATCGTCCGAAAGTAGTACCAAAAGCCTAAAAGTAGGAGTTTCTACTTGCCAAGAACCGGCTGCGATCGCGTTGACAGCATCCACACCAAATAATTCTGCCAGCGTACCTGCAATCTCTGAGGGTGTCATAGTCTTTTTTTCGCTTCACCCTCTAGCCTATCGCAGCTTCAGTATTAGTTGTTAGTTGTTTTCCTGACTGGATCGTTAACTCAACCACCAACCAATTTCAAATCTATTTATGAATAAACCTATTATTTGGGTCCATGGAGACTGCCTAAGTCCATATAATCCTGCATTACAAGCATATCCAAACGCGCCTGCTATTTGGGTTTGGGATGATGCATTAATAGAGGAATGGCAACTGAGTTTGAAACGGATTGTTTTTATCTATGAATGCTTGTTAGAATTACCCGTTGCGATCCGGCGTGGCGACGTAGCAAAAGAAGTTTTGGCTTTTGCTGGAGAGCATAATGCTAAAAAAGTAGTGACAGCAACCAGTCCCAGTCCGAAATTTGAAGTTATCTGTGACGAAATTGAACTTTCTTTGCAACTAGAAATTTTTGAGATCGCTCCTTTTTTTGACTATGACGGTTACATAGACCTCAAACGTTTCTCCCGTTATTGGAAAATTGCCCAGAAATATGTACTTAGATAACTGACTTCGTGTCTTAGTGCCTTGGTGGCTCAAAAAAATGTTGAAATAATTATCAGGCCTGACCTGGTAACAACAGAACCAAAGACTGAGAGTGAGGTTACTGCCTGTCTCTTATACACATCTGACGCTGCCGACGAGCGA
>JANZYY010000758.1 GCA_026419705.1 Fischerella sp. | reverse complement strand
GGTGAGTCCAGTGGCGATCGCCCTTTCCGCCCCTTGGCTAAGCCAATGCTATTCATGCCTCGCTCAACCATCCGTATCGAGATTGAAGAGATCTCACAAGGACAGATTTACACTGGGGCAGAACTTTACATTGTGTTGCACGGTTACAAGATGTTGGGTTATGGGACTGGATTACCATGAATATCTGTGCAATTTGCGGCATTCCTCAAGATGCAGGCTTTTTTGACGAATCGAATATCTTTAAACTTGACCTAGAGGGCAAGCGCGATCCGTCACTAAATCCAGGTCAAGAACTCGTTCTAGCCCGCTACGAACTACACCGCAATTACTGCGGCATATTAATGTACTTTGCCCAGTTTATCCAGTTCACCAAAAAAGACGCAGAGAATCGTAGCGAAGTGCAAACTCCCGGCTATCAGTGGCAAATCCGGTGCAACGGTCAGCCACGCGATCCCTATCTAGGTTTCGACCACATTATCAACCCTTGGGGACTGTCAGGCTTTCCTGTGTATCTGCGGTTGGAAGAGGGGTGTGTCTTGGAGTTTGTCATTCGTAACATGGGTGCTAGTGGAGACCATGTATTAAGCAAGGTCGGCGGACGCATCCTTGGTCGCTACTGGTACAACAACATCTATGGTGGTTTGCCCAATCGCTTGTAGATAAGTGCAGCGAGAAGGTGAGGTGTATTTATGAGACAGTCGATTTATGGGCTAGATGAGTACGAAATGCTCCAGAACCTAGCTGGCTATATTCTGGAACAGCCTTCTATTCCTACACCGCCTCCCCAAATCAGAGCGCAGATTTATGTAATATTTGCAACTAATAGTTTGGTTGAATCGGATGTAAATGGAGTTTTCCCTGCACAGCCCTCACTTAAAGAAGGTGACTACAAAAGGTTTCAGATCCGACCTGTTGGTCGATTAGTACCTGTAGCCGCACCGCAACCGCAGCTAAATGCATCACCAACTGTACGCACTTTGCGACCAGTACGTAGCGGTCAGGCTTATCGCATTATGTCCCCACCAGTGCGCGGACTGGTTACACCCGAACTGGCAGAGGCATTAGAAACTTTGTTTGAGAAATTTGCAGGCGATCGCCATTTCACCCCTGAAAACCCATTAGAGATTAGCTTCTCTCGTGGTTTTAAAGCAGGTTCCCACGGTCATGGCGAGGGACGTGCCGCCGATATTGTTGCAGTGGGTAGTAAAAGTTTGCTGGAGTGGAAGCAGGAATGGGATCGGGCGATCGCTGCTGCTGAAACGATTTCCGATCTGCAACAAAAAAGTGAGGCGATCGCAATTGAACAGCAATGTAATCTGGGCTACGGACTGTATAAAGCGTTGCAAGAATACGGCGGCTGGCACGTGAATCCGGGTGGCTGGCAACCCTACCGCAACGTGATGCAACTGTTTAGTCCTTGGACTGCAACAGAGGGGCCGTGGAAGCCAATGCAAATTGAAAACCCAAGTTTTTATCAACGACAGCGTTTAGCCGATCAGCAGTGGGTGTTTCAAGCACATCAGGATCACATTCATGTGGCGAGGTAGATCGCCTGCTTACAAAGTAGGAAGAAACTTAGCATGTACATACTCACAGATAAAGGCTTGGGACAACCACCTAAGCAACAGTTTCTTGAAAAAAGTAGACCGATTAGTAGCATACAGCCCCTGCAAAGTGTTGCTGAGGCAATTGAGTTGCTTGAGAAAGCCCGCTACCTTGCTCATAAGCAGTCACCTGACCCGACGGGTGCATTGGAGGTTCTCAATCTTGTACACCAATGGATTTACTCACTTCGGCAAAAATTTGACCGTCATTTCAAGGGTGGAGCCAGAGGTATTTTAAAAGCTTTTGCAAAAGCTAAAGAAAAAGAGATTGCAATGTTCCTGGTAAATAAGGTCATTGATGAAATCACTACTACAAGGCGGAGGCTCGCTGCTGGAGTAACCACAGAAGGGAGTTGGAATTACACAATGACTGTGGTAAAGGCTGCGCGTTACTTCTTAGAAATACTGGCAGAAGAGGGGGTTTCCATTGAGCTTAAGGATGCACCTCCATATCGCCCTTTGTTGGAACGCACAGAATGGAAAGCAATGGGACTTTCAAAGAGCCAACTCCGAGTCTTATGGTGGCTCCGCAAATACAAGAACAAAATTGCACAGGCAGAGCGTGTCTTTCGTAT
>JANZYY010000757.1 GCA_026419705.1 Fischerella sp. | reverse complement strand
GTCATTACCCGTGCCAGTCATTGCTAAAGAAGTAGGTAATGGTATCTCAGCAACAATGGCAGAGAAACTTGTTGCTGCTGGAGTGAAGGCGATTGATGTGGCGGGTGCTGGTGGTACGTCTTGGGCAAAGGTAGAAAGCGAACGGGCAGAAAGTCCTTTACAGCGGCGCTTGGGCAGAACTTTTGCAGATTGGGGTTTGCCAACAGCAGATTGTATAACTAGCATTCGTGCTGTTGCACCAGAAATACCGTTGATTGCTTCAGGAGGGTTGCGTCATGGACTGGATGTGGCAAAAGCTCTGGCCCTAGGAGCAGATATAGCTGGTTTAGCAATGCCATTTTTGCAAGCGGCTGCGTCTTCGGAAGCTGCTGTTTACGACTTGGGGAAAGTGTTAATTTCTGAGATCGTCACGGTACTATTTTGTACTGGCAATGCCAACTTAGCGCAATTAAAATGTTCGGGAAGTTTAGAACGAATAAAATAAGTATAAAAGTTATCTAATTGTACCAATTTAGGTGATAGGTGTGAGGTATTGGCTGTAAATATTAGGACTAATATTTAAGTCATTGATCTTTTGTCTTTTGTCAAAAGCAAATGACTAATGACCAATGACTAATGACTAATAAAAAAATATGCAGAATTTTATCAAACAAACTTTTGCCAGCTTAGTTGGCAGCGTTCTGGGGCTGTTCATTTTCTTCGGTTTAGGAAGCGCAAGTCTTTTGCTGCTGCTATTTGCAGTCTCTAGAGATGTGGAACCACAAGTCAAGGATAAGTCAATGCTAGTTTTTGACTTATCAATGAAAATTACCGACAGGGAACCAAGTTCTAGCCAATTGCTCCAAAAAACTCTATCTGGTGACGAGCGAGAGCAGATGAGCCTTCGTGCTGTTCTGGATTGTTTGGAAAAAGCACGGCGCGATCGACGTATTGTTGGTATCTACTTGGATGCTACTCGTACTTCCCAAACTGACACTGCTAGCTTTGCTACTTTCAAGGAAATTCGTCAGGCGCTAGAGAAGTTCCGTGCTGCCGGAAAAAAGGTAGTAGCTTATGGTATGGATTGGGGAGAACGGGAATATTATCTGAGTTCGGTAGCCGATACAATCGTGCTTAACCCGCTAGGAACATTGGAAATCAATGGTTTGAGTTTACAACCATTGTTTCTGACGGGAGCTTTGCAAAAATACGGTATCGGTGTGCAAGTCGTGCGGGTAGGAAAGTTTAAAGGAGCAGTTGAACCTTTTGTACTCACAAAACTGAGTCCAGAAAACCGCCAACAAACTCAAAAATTATTGAGCGACCTGTGGACAGAGTGGCGTTATGCAGTCGCAAAAAACCGCAAAATTCCCCCAAGGAAATTGCAGGCGATCGCAGATAATCAAGCGTTCTTGCAGGCAGATCAAGCTAAAGCCAATGGTTTGGTAGATAAAGTTGGGTATTTCGATCAAGTAGTTGCTGACCTCAAGCAGCTAACAGATAGCGATAAAAAAGAGAAAAGCTTCAAGCAAATCAGTCTCAACGAATACTCCAAAGTTGGTGACGAGTTGCTGAGCCGAAAACGCGATTCCAAAAATAAAATTGCTGTAGTTTATGCCGAAGGTGAGATTGTTGACGGTCCAGGTGATGAAGAAGATATCGGTGGCGATCGCTTTGCCAGAATTTTTCGCAGACTGCGACAAGATAAAGATGTGAAGGCGATCGTTCTGCGAATCAATAGTCCTGGTGGTAGTGCTACAGCTGCGGAAGTCATGCAACGAGAAGTGCGTCTAACTCGGGAAGTGAAACCAGTTGTAGTGTCGATGGGTGATTTTGCCGCCTCTGGTGGTTACTGGATAGCCAGCGATTCTAACCGTATATTTGCTGAACCAAACACAATTACTGGTTCAATTGGCGTGTTCGGACTGCTGTTCAATGCCCAAAAATTAGCCAGTAACAACGGTATCACCTGGGATACGGTTAAAACTGCACGTTATGCTGATAGCCAAACACTTTCTCGCCCCAAAACACCTGAGGAGTTAGCACTTTACCAACGCAGTGTCAACAAAATTTATAATATCTTTCTCAATAAAGTTGCCCAAGGTCGGAAAATTCCAGAAGCCAAAGTAGCAGAAATTGCCCAAGGTCGAGTCTGGTCTGGTACAGCAGCAAAACAAATTGGTTTAGTTGACGAAATTGGCGGTTTGGA
>JANZYY010000756.1 GCA_026419705.1 Fischerella sp. | reverse complement strand
CGGTTGCAAAGGTAGGCGATCGCGTTCCACAATTATGACTGAATCACAGTGTTCTGCAAGTACACGCGCTGCTAGCAAACCCGCGATACTACCACCAATGACAACAGCCTTTTTTAACTTCATAACTTGCGATCGCATCTAATTCAGCGGATGATAATATTTTCTCAGCTGAACCCAAAATAAATCATGCCTCCACTCCAAAATATTCCCCAAGCAGGAGAAAAAGCACCTGATTTTACTGCCCCTGACCAAAACGGTAATGTAGTCAGCCTTAGTGATTTTCAATCAGATTGGCTTGTCCTCTATTTTTATCCAAAAGATGATACCCCCGGCTGTACGACTGAAGCCAAAGAATTTAGCGAATTTTCTCAAGAGTTCACCGCCCTGGGGGCCAAAATTGTTGGCATCAGTCCCGATAGTGAAAAGTCCCATTGCAAATTTATTAACAAGCACAATTTATCACTACAACTATTGAGCGATCCAGAACATCAGGTATGTGAAACCTACGGCGTGTGGCGGTTAAAAAAATTCATGGGCAAAGAATATATGGGTGTGGTGCGATCGACATTTTTGATTGCCCCTGATGGTCAGTTAGCTTACGTTTGGTCGAATGTGAAAGTCAAAGGCCATGTCCAAGCTGTATTGGCTAAGTTGCAGGAATTGCAAACAGCACAATAGAAAAACGGATCTTGCACATTCACGGAACGAATTTATTTCCTCTTAACAAATAGAAAAATTCTTAGTGTCTTGGTGACTTAGTGGTTCAATCTTCATCCCTAACACATGCAATGCCGAAAAACGAAAATACAACAATGCCCACCTACTAAAAAAGCAAGGCTTAATTTTTCGATCGCGTTCGTTAGACCTCTTGCACAAATATTTATTACCCCACCCTCACCTTTGTGCATTCACTAAGCAGGGAACTAAATCAACACTGATGCAGGATGAAATAACCCTGAACTTACATGGAAATTTTCCGGTTAATCACCTACATAAGCTAGAAATGTCCCTATGAATATCCTGTACAGGGATAGGAACGCAGTCTGAGTATTAGTTGTAGGTATCCGAGACGAATGGCACTAATTGCAATTGCACAGAATACTGATGTCTGGGTTGCTTCATTAAGGGATAAGCTTTGGCGCGAGGTTTACGAACTCGCGGTTCACTTCTACCAGGGCGATCGCTCGGTAATTGAAACGATGATTGATGTCATTACCCAAGATGGATTTCACATTTCCTCACGATTTCGCGTGAGGTGTTAGCTACAGCAATGCACACTAATACCCTTGGTGTTATCCGCATGGTGCAAGTCTGTTTACCGCTTTTAGAAAAGTCTCAGGATGTAGGAGCGATCGATATTTGCAGTGGTATAGGTGCGCTAGATGGCTTAACGACAACAGCATTGAGTTATTGTTTCTCGAAACTGGCACTGAATGGCGCAAAGATTATGCTCGTCCAGGCTTTAAAAGCCAAAGGAATTGCCGTGAATTCGATCTGTTCAGGTTGGGTGAGAACGGATATGGGCGGGAACTCTGCGCTGCGATCGCCCCAGCAAGGAGCCGATACGGCAATTTGGCTAGCGACAGCAGCACCGCATAGCCAAACAGGTAAATTTTGGCGCGATCGCCAAGTGATTTCTTTTTAGATTTGGGCTATTGCAAAACCTGTTCTTATTTCAAAGATGATGTTGGTGATGCGATAAGTAAGTTGGTGCAAAAAATCAAGCTATGTTCAGAAAGATAAATTAGGCTAAAATCCTCTTTCCTTCTGCCCGATCCGAACTACAAATATTTACGCCGTTCTACTTATTATGAATTGGGAAAACAAAAATCAAGAATTGATAGGCAGCCTTCGCGCTATTGTGGTGGCACTATATCTGAGGTGGAGATAACACACGAATGCGATCGCTTAGTTTTTTAAGCATATTTGCATTATTTGTAGGTTCATCCTACTTTACCATTGCCTGTCATTCTCAGTCAGAGACTAATGGGTTGCAACCCCCTTTATCTTCTCAGTCAAAGCGTGATTATGTAACAGTTGAAAGACCAACAGTTCGACAACCAGAAATTCGGCAACCAAAAGTCGAAGTTCCCAAAGTTACAATTCCAGAGGTGCAAATTCCAGAAATCGCCTTTCCGGAAATCGCCTTTCCTGGCATTCGCGTACAACAGGGTCAAAATTCAACTGTTATTACTA
>JANZYY010000755.1 GCA_026419705.1 Fischerella sp. | reverse complement strand
GCCGTACCAAGAGCGATCGCAGTATGTCCGTCATGACCGCAAGCGTGCATAATGCCATCGTGCTGGGAACGATAAGTTACTTCATTTTGTTCTTGGATAGGCAAAGCATCCATATCTGCCCGAATTGCCAGCACTTTCGATTTTGGGTCTGATGGTTTTGGCTGTTGATTGCCATGAATAACAGCGACTATCCCAGTCTTGGCAATACCAGTTTGATGCTCAATTTCCCATTCCTGCAACTTCTGGGAGACAAACTCAGCGGTAAGTTTTTCTTGAAAACCCAATTCTGGTTTTTGGTGCAGTCGTCGCCGCCACTCCACAAGTTGCGGTTGTAACGAACGAATCGAAAGGCGAACGCGAGATAAGTCAGCAGCAGAGTTTGGAAATGTTGAAACCATTGTTCACAGTTTTGAAATTAGTAGTTCGGTATCTTCATTTTTACTCTTCAAATTTTGGCAAAAGCTAGCAAGCGCTCTAAATCTAAGTCTGACGCTATTTGTGCGAGCTGATCCAAATCTGCTGGATTTTCCAAATAGGGGAGACAGCCTAAGATCGGGATATTTGTCAAGGATTGAATTAAATTTGCTGGTGTCCAATTGGCTATTTCCTCCTCTGTTCGAGACTGGACGCAATTCAGAACAATTCCCACCAAATTTACTCGCGCTTGTCTAGCTAATGCGACATTTGCTACTGCTTGGGCGATCGCACCTAATCTGACTGGTACTACCAGCACAGTGGGCAAGTGCCAATCACCTGCTAAATCGGCTACCGTCAATTCATCAGTTACGGGTGAACCCAATCCACCTAATGCTTCTACCAAAACAAAATCTCGACGCTGACACAGAGCTGTAAAAGCCTGCCAGACTACAGCTAAATCTACGCGGCGATTTTCCCGTGCTGCGGCAATGGGAGGTGCCAAAGGAGCTTTAAAATACAAAGGTGTAATCTCCTCAGCCGATTGTTCTAGGGTAAATAACCGTTGGTACCACTCGCGATCGCCAATTCCTGATTGTATGGGTTTCATAATACCCAAGCTACGAGCAGAACAATATTTTTGCCAATATGCCGCTAGCGCTGTTGTTAAAACAGTTTTGCCTGATTCTGTGTCTGTTGCAGTAATTAGTAGTGCGTTCAATAGTAGTGGTTGGTGGTCGATGGTTGGTGTTTATTGTACAGACGCGAGTAACATCGCGTCTGTACGTTATTGGTTGGTGGTTAGTGGTTCGTGGTTGTTTGAAACAAACAAAAAACTACTAACAACTAACTACTAACCAATTTAATACATTGTTAGCAAGCCTATTCAAAGCTATCTTACGAACCTTAATTTACTGTTTTAAGGGATATGTAAGTGGTGCTTCTATCGTTGGTTGGGTGGGTATTTCTGTGGGGGTTTCTGCAGGAGTTTCCGTGGGAGTTTCTGCAGGAGTTTCTGCGGGAGTTTCTGCGGGAGTTTGCGTGGGAGTTTCCGTGGGAGTTGCTGTTGGTGTTGGAATAGGGGTTTGAGTGGGAGTTTCCGTGGGAGTTTGCGTGGGAGTTGCTGTCGGTGTTTCTGTGGGTGTTTCTGTCAGTGTGGGTCTGACAGGACTTTCTAATCTGACACTAAGGCTATAATTGCTTTCAGTAATTTCTGGAGTTGGGCTTAACTCGATCGCGTACCTACCATTAACGGGTAACGTTCCTTGATAAAAGGTGACATCCTTAGCAGTGTTGTTAATTGGTTCTCCATTGGGAGCTAAAACTGTTAACAAAACGCCGCTTTCTTGTGCTAGCAGCGCAGTTAAATTTTGCCCTTTTTCACCCCTGAAAGTGTAACGGATGATTTCATTTGCACCAATAGTATCCTCAACTCTAATCGTGTTGGATGTGTCAAAATTGAGGCGCTTGCTCGTCACTGAAGGCTTCTGTGTGGTAGGAGTAACTGTAGGTGTTTGAATAGGAGTAACTGTAGGTGTTTGAGTAGGAGTTTCTGTGGGAGTATACACAGGAGAAGGGAAAGTTTGCGCTGGTATTTCAGTTGGCTGTGGTGTATTGCGAAGAGTACGTACTACTGCCCAAGAACCGAATCCTGCCAAGCTAATCACACCAACAGTCATTAGCCCGATCGCCAATGGGTTATCTAATACTGACCCAGCCGGGGGTTCTGGAATTGTGCGATTGGATCTATCTGGTGCAGGTAAGGCAACTTGTTCAGGACGGCGA
>JANZYY010000754.1 GCA_026419705.1 Fischerella sp. | reverse complement strand
GTGTATAAGAGACAGCCTCTACCACTTGGACATCCCAAGGGTCTATTTTCCCCTCTTCAGCTTGACGTATAAGATTTTCAATTGTTGCCAATAACTCAGATGCATCCATTCAAAAATTCTGTAGCGAGTAGTTAGTAGGTAGTAGTTAGTAGGTAGTGGTTAGCAGTTGATTGTTTATTGTTGCTACTAACCACTAACCATTAACCACTAACTACTTCTGTGGAAGTATCACCTGCTGGTGGTAAGGCCAGTTTTAACGATTGAATTTCTAATTGGTACTGTTCGAGCTTGCTCTCCAGTTCCTGAATCCGGACGTTACTTTGGCGGACTTTTTGATTGGACAGTAGCAGCCGCTGCCAGTGTGTCCAAATACTAAAAAACCAAGCCAAAACAGCACCCAAGCCGATTGCTAAGAGTAGCTCCACTGCAATCGGTGCTTGCACTTGCACTCCAGGAATAACATGGATTGTGCTTGGTTGGGTGTTCTGTATCGTAAATAAGGCAAAAGCTAAACAAAAAATAAAAATGATTACAAAGTTTACTTGTCTCATTGGAAACCAAATACTACGCAATATGTTTTGGCTGATGCTTCCCTGAAACTTGCTGTCACTATCATTGTGAATCGTGATTTCTGATTGTGCAACCGTTAATTTCAAATATTTTCAGCAACACAAACGTTGTCAGTTAACAAATAAATATTATGCGAGCAAATACAAACGACTAATAATACCATAAAGTTTTTATACTCTTCGGCTTGTAAAAACATCAATCTAACTAAATTAGCCTTTATACTGAAATTCCGATCGGGGATTTTTCTGAAAAAACACTACTAAAATTCTCTGAGTAAACTAAAATTCAGCACTGACTCGGAATTATTTTTTTTACGATCGCTTGCTTTGGTAATTGAAAATCCAGTCATCGGGATATTACCCAATCCAGCCGGATTTTTCTGATTGACGCACCAGAGAATCAAGGCAAGGAAACGTTTGTTTGATTGAGGAGCAGCTCAGACTTGCACTAGTTGCAACAGTCTCCAATTCCTCATGACCAAGTTCAACCAGGTGACCCCATTTTCGAGAGTATAAAAAATACCATTAATTTTTTTGAGAGCAAGAACAATTCGATAACTGGTTAGCGAAATAATGAAGAAATAGGAAGAACTAGAGTGAATCCAAACACTTCTGGTAAATCTGCGTACACAATAGTTTCCAGTAACAACACTATTGAAGCAATCATGTCTCAACCAACAATAGAATCAATCCTGCAAGAAAAACGCCTATTCCCCCCATCCGCTGATTTCTCCCAAAATGCCCATATCAAAAGTTTGGAACAGTACCAACATCTTTACGAAAAAGCTAAAGCCAATCCAGAACAATTCTGGGGAGAACTTGCAGAGCAAGAATTGCATTGGTTTCAAAAATGGGACAAAGTGTTAGACTGGCAACCCCCCTTTGCCAAGTGGTTTGTCAATGGCAAGATCAACATATCCTACAACTGTCTTGACAGACATCTTACTACTTGGCGTAAAAACAAAGCTGCGATTATTTGGGAAGGCGAACCAGGAGATTCGAGTACTCTTACCTACGCCCAGCTACATCGGGAAGTTTGTCAATTTGCTAATGTTCTAAAACAATTGGGAGTAAAAAAAGGCGATCGCGTCGGTATTTATATGCCGATGATTCCCGAAGCGGCTATTGCTATGCTTGCGTGCGCTCGAATTGGCGCGCCCCACAGCGTTGTATTTGGTGGTTTCAGTGCGGAAGCTTTACGAGATCGGCTGATTGATGCCCAAGCAAAATTAGTCATTACCGCTGATGGTGGTTGGCGCAAAGATGCGATTGTTTCTCTCAAAGAACAGGTAGATAAAGCTTTAGCCGATGATGCTGTCCCCACCTTAGAAAACGTACTAGTAGTACAGCGTACTGGGCAAAAGATTCATATGGAACCGGGACGCGATCACTGGTGGCACGATCTGCAAAAGGGTGTTTCTGCAGATTGTCCCGCCGAACCAATGGACAGCGAAGATATGCTGTTTATTCTCTACACTTCTGGCAGTACCGGTAAACCGAAAGGTGTGGTCCATACAACCGGTGGTTATAACTTATATACCCACATCACCACCAAATGGATTTTTGATATCCAAGATACAGATGTATATTGGTGTACAGCCGACGTAGGTTGGATTACTGGACACAGCTATATAGTTTACGGTCC
>JANZYY010000753.1 GCA_026419705.1 Fischerella sp. | reverse complement strand
GTAATTGATGATTTCAGGGTACTGAGTACTGGGTATTGGGAATTGAGTAATGGAGACTGGGATTTTTAATTCCTAGTCTCCAGTCCCCAGTTACTTATCCCCAATCCCTTGAAAAAGGTATAATTTTTATGTGTTTTAAAATACATTACCGCCGAAAGCAGGGTGTAATGTTGTAAAATTTGATACAATATTAATTCCTTTCTGCTCTGCCATACGCTCAAGAGCAGCGACTTTTAGGTAGGTAGGGAAATAAATGCGTAGCAACTTGGTCAAATCCCTCGCATTTAGGGATATTAGCTGCCTTCTGCCTTCTTAGCAATTGATTTTTGGTTAAGATATTAATCTAGCTACATAAAACACTGGGAAAACAAAGCCAGTGTCAGGGTTCTAAGCAAATCTAGTAAGTTCTCGTGTTGCAAACTTAGTTTGATCTGAGAGCTTGCACCATTTGCAACAGCCCCCGTTACCAGTTTCAAGAGTGGTAACTAGAACTCAAAGCCTCTGGCTGTTGTTGAAAACGATGCAAGATGTCAGTTCCCCAATATTAAAAAGTTTTCCAAAATGCTATTGTTAATTAATTAGTTATATGATTAATCAATTTTCAGGCCAGTTGTCTACTCAAACTCTTAACTCGTTACTTCCTCTGGTGGTAGCGCCAACAAAAGTTATCCGTGGCTCCCAAATCTTGACACAAGTATCAGATGCGATTGCTCATTTGGGTAATCGTCCTTTGATTGTAGCAGGCGATCGCTCATTCAAAGTCACCCAACCCCGCCTACAACCAGTTTTAGAACAGCAGCATTTACAATTTATCCAAGCTTCCTATGCACCTGATTGCAGTGAAGCAAGCCTAAAAACTTTACGTGAGGTCGCTAAGGAACATAAAGCTGATGTCATTATTGGTGCAGGTGGCGGTAAAGCACTGGATACAGCAAAATTACTTGCCTACCAGTTGTGCTTACCAGTAGTAACAATTCCTACCTCGGCAGCAACCTGTGCAGCTTGGACTGCTCTGTCCAACGTGTATTCTGATGAGGGAGCATTTTTATATGATGTGGCGCTAGATCGCTGTCCCGATTTATTGATACTCGATTACGATTTGGTTCAAACTGCACCGTCGCGCACTCTGGTAGCGGGAATTGGAGATGCGATCGCCAAGTGGTACGAAGCTTCGGTGAGCAGCGGACACTCAGAACAAACCCTGATCGTTGCTGCTGTACAACAAGCGCGAGTGTTGCGAGATATTCTCTTGCAAAAATCTGTCGCTGCCCTCAAACAACCAGGTAGCGAAGTTTGGCAACAAGTCGTGGACGCTACCGTTTTATTGGCTGGAGTAATTGGTGGTATTGGTGGTGCTCAGTGTCGCACTGTTGCTGCTCATGCCGTACACAATGGTTTAACGCACATTTGTAGACATGGCAGTATTCATGGTGAAAAAGTCGCCTATGGCATTTTGGTGCAACTACGTTTAGAAGAAATGGTTCAAGGTAATCAGCTAGCAGCATCTGCACGCCAACAGTTATTGAAATTTTACACCGAAATCGGACTGCCACAAAAATTGAGCGATTTAGGATTGGGTAATATTACTTTGAGTGAGTTGCAAACTGCTGCGGAAATTGCCTTGGCTCCTAATTCTGACATTCACAGATTGCCGTTTAAAGTTGCGCAAGAACAGTTGATGGCAGCAATGGTTTCTACCACTGCACCAATAGAAGGAAATCGCACCCAGTTGGGATTGACGCCGACTGTTAAACAGGAGAGATTATCGAACTGCACAGAAGCAGATAACTAATGAATGATGAATGCTGAATGATGAAAAAAGTATAAACGTGACTTATGTTTCCGACTTTATCATTGTTCAACATCTCATAGTTCATAATCTTACCGATTTCATAATTCATAATTCATAACTTTTCCGATGAACTTGGATTGGATCGCCCCAGCAGAACGCATACAAAAATTACCAGCCTATCCATTTGCCCGTTTGGATGAACTCAAAAATAAGGCGCGGGAACAAGGACTGGATTTAATTGATTTGGGCATGGGCAACCCAGATGGCGCAACGCCGCAGCCAGTTATAGAAGCTGCTGTCAAAGCTTTACAAAATCCTGCCAATCACGGCTATCCCCCCTTTGAGGGTACTGCCAGTTTTCGCCGTGCCATTACTAGTTGGTATCATCGCCGCTATGGAGTAGTTTTAGATCCAGATAGCGAAGCCTTACCA
>JANZYY010000075.1 GCA_026419705.1 Fischerella sp. | reverse complement strand
GGGACACTAGTACAGTCAGGCAAGAGGTAGGAGGTAGCTAGCTGTGCTGAAGGCGTAAATGCCCAGTAATTAACATTTTGTCTCTTTTTACTTTTTAATACTTGGCTGATTGTAGCCGTGATGTACTAGCGATCGCCTTTGTGCACCCTGCAAAACCCACTAATTTTGCATACACAAGCATCCTTGAGTTTAGCAAACTTAGTGCATTAAGGCAGAAGGCAGAACAGAAGAATGCTGATTACATTATTATTGTGACTTGTTGGCTATTTTTGTTTTGCAGCACTAGTTTAGTTTTTGCTCTATAGCTATACCAATCTAGCTATGGATATGATTAAATCACTCCTGCTTTTGTATCGATAACATGAATTTATTTATATAAGTAATGAAAATTCTTGTCTTGCTCTTTCTTGGGGCTTTCTCCCAACTTTTCCACAAATTGTTACAATACTTAACATAGTAGCTCCGATGTGGTGGTAAGCTCATGAATGCAAAAACAGTTTCCCCTACTTCCCTAGAAGTTAATTATGAAGTAGAACCAGATAATGGTGCGAAAGCATCTGTAGTGAGTTTACCAGCACCAGAGGCAGCTCAAGGATATAGAGGACTGGTGAGTTCCACAATAGAACCTGAGGCAGCATTGCGATACGATCCGCAGGCGATCAAGACCTACTATAAAAGTCGTCCTCTGCAAGTTTTGCGACGTATTATCGCGGTTTTAATACCAACGATCTGTTTTGCTCTTGGTGCATGGTGGGATAGCAAACGGGGTGTTGTCGTTAAAAATGACCGTCGCCGAGCAATTCGCCTGCGAGAAATCCTTACAAAGTTAGGGCCTGCCTATATTAAAATTGGGCAAGCATTGTCTACTCGACCGGACCTAGTTCCTCCAGTGTACCTAGAGGAACTCACCCAGCTGCAAGACAAGTTGCCACCCTTTCCTAATGAAATAGCTTATCAATTTATAGAAGAAGAACTCGGTGCACCTCCACAGGAGGTTTATGACGAACTTTCACCAGAGCCAATCGCCGCCGCCTCTTTAGGGCAAGTGTACAAAGGTAAGCTGAAAACAGGTGAAGAAGTCGCTGTCAAAGTCCAACGTCCCGACTTGCGAGAGCGGATTGCTATTGACTTATTCATTTTGCGGCAATTGGCAGGGTGGGCGCAGAAAAATTTTAAACGCATCCGCAGCGATTTGGTAGGTATCCTCGATGAATTAGGCGATCGCATTTTTGAAGAAATGGACTATATTCACGAGGGAGAAAATGCTGAGCGCTTTTATCAGTTATACGGTCATATTAAAGACATTTACGTACCGAAAATTTACTGGGAATACACCAACCGTCGCGTTTTGACGATGGAGTGGATCGACGGCACAAAATTAACCGAACCAGAAAAAATTCGCGCCCAAGGCATTAACGCCCGTTATTTAATCGAAGTGGGGGTGCAGTGTTCCTTGCGACAGCTGCTAGAACATGGGTTTTTCCACGCCGATCCTCATCCAGGTAATTTGTTAGCCACCAGCGATGGAAAATTGGCATATCTGGACTTTGGCATGATGAGCGAGATTAAGCCGCCACAGCGCTATGGTCTCATCGAAGCCATCGTCCATGTAGTCAACCGTGACTTTGAAAGCTTAGCATACGACTACGTGAAGTTAGATTTTCTCTCACCGGAGACAGATTTAACACCAATTATTCCAGCGTTTGCGAAAGTATTTGCTAACGCTCAGGGAGCTAGCGTTGCTGAGTTGAACATTAAAAGTATCACTGATGAACTCTCAGCTTTGATGTATGAGTATCCCTTCCGCGTACCTCCTTACTACGCTTTAATTATTCGTTCTTTGGTGACACTGGAAGGTATTGCTATCTATATCGATCCTAACTTCAAAGTCTTGAGTGAAGCCTATCCCTACGTTGCTAAGCGATTATTAACCGATCCAGCACCAGAATTGAGAGCATCATTACAGGACTTGCTTTTCAAAGAAGGTCGTTTTCGTTGGAACCGCTTGGAAAACTTGTTACGCAATGCTCGTAAAAATCAAGACTATGACTTGAATTTAATATTAAATCAAGGAGTAGATTTTCTTACTTCCGAACGTGGTGCTTTCATTCGCGATCGCTTAGTGGATGAATTTGTCAAAAGTGTAGAAGCATTGAGTAAAAATATTCTGCACAACTTCACATACTTACTGCGGGAACGGGTTGGTGTCACAGCAATCAACGAAACTCCTGCTGCTACAGATGAACAACAACAAACCTTGGAGCATATCAAACGAATATTAAATATTCTCCGCGAAACTCGTGGCTTTGATCCAGCCCAGCTTGTTCCGCAACTTGCCCAGATGTTGGTCAATCCCGGAGTACAGCGTTTGGGACAACAAATAGCCAGTCAATTAGTGCAAAAAGCGATCGCTAGGTTAATTCGAGAATTGTTGCTATCGGAAGAAACTGAGAGTACGCGAGATGAAAGATTAGAAGCACCTACAAGGATTTCTTTGCCTGCGAGCATGTGATTTACGCTTGAAGGAATTGGGGATCTGGGATCGGGAAAGAGATTTTCATTCCCTCGTTGTGGGCGATCGCCCATAGGGTTGTGTCCTGAAAATAGGGAACGGGAAACAAGGAAGAGGTATTTTTATCCTTTCCCTTATCTCCAGTCCCCTTTAATGCAGTAATTCCTCTACCTGATGCTGACTCCATAAAGTTTTGTATAGACCTGGTTGTTGCAAAAGTTCTACCTGCGTACCCATCTGGACAATTTTACCCTTATCCATGACAAAAATTCGGTCAGCAGCGGCAGCAGCAGACAGTTGATGAGTGATGAAAACTACAGTTTTGCGTTTTGTACCCCCAGAGAGATTTTTTAAGATTGTTGTAGCTGTTTGATTGTCAACACTGGAAAGGGCATCATCCAAAATTAAAACTGGAGCATCGATTAGCATTGCTCTCGCCAGGGCGGTACGTTGCCGCTGACCACCAGAAAGAGTAATACCGCGTTCTCCGACTATAGTTTCATATTGTTGGGGAAAATTGATGATTTCTGAGTGAATTTGCGCAATTTTGGCAGCTGTTTCTACTTTTGGTTGTTCAGCGACGGGATCGCCATAGCGGATATTATTTTTGATGGTGGTGCTGAAGAGAAAACTATCTTGGGGAACGTAAGCGATCGCACTGCGTAAATCTGCTAAGGCAATTTTAGTAATGTCTATCTCATCCAAAAATAACTGGCCTGGTTGGATATCTAACAGCCGAGGGAAAGCATTTGCTAAGGTAGATTTGCCCGAACCAATCGCTCCTACAATTGCTACTGTTTCTCCGGGTGTAATATTAAAGCTGATATTGTCTAAAGCGGGAGTAGCAGCACCAGGATATGTGTAACTAAGGTTTTTCGCTGTCAGTTTCCCTTGTACTTTTTCTAGGGGCAGATGAATAGCATTTGTTTCATCTTTGATTTTGGGTGTTACTGTTAAAATTGACTCGATGCGATCGATGCTCACTTCACCTCGTTGATAAGCAGTGATTGTGAAACCTAATAGAGCGGTGGGGAAAACCAAGCGCTCCACATACAGAAGCAGCGCCACAAAATCACCAACATCGAGCGTTCCAGAGGCTATCCGCGTTGCTCCTAGCAAGATGATTACCAGCGAACTGATATTGGCTAGTCCACCAATCAAAGGAAACAGAGTATTTCGGCTTTTTGCTAGTTTGAGGTTTGCTTGCAACAGATGTTGATTTTTTTGGGCAAAAGCGCGGCGCTCATTTTCCTCTTGGGCATAAATTTTAATTAGGGCGATGCCACTGATATCTTCTTGGATTAAATCGCTAAGTTCAGAAAGCCGATCCTGTACTGTTAATTGTTCATTGCGGAGGCGATCGCTAAACAGATGCACCACATAGAACATGAAAGGGTATACTGCCAGTGACACTAATGTCATCTCTACATTGATAGATAGCATGACTGGCAGCGTCAGTCCGTAGGCAAAGAGGGTATTTGCTAAACTCAGTACCGCAAAACCCAACAACCTCCGGATATTGTCAACATCACTTGTAGCGCGACTAATCAGATCGCCTACGGTATTGTTGACAAAATATGACGGTTCTAGTTTGAGTAAATGTTCAAAAATCTGCTGTTTCAGTTCAGATTCTACCTGACGCCCTACACCAAATATCCAGATGCGGGAAGCCATACGAATCAGCCACATTGCCGAAGTCAACAAAACAATGGGCACTATGTAATTGAATAATTGATTTAAACTAAATGTTCCCGATAGTTTGTCAACGCAAGTACGAATCAATAAAGGAATGTAAACACCCAGCCCATTGACAGTTAACAAAGCAACAATGCCTAATGTTGCTTCCCGCCAATGGGGACGCATGTAAGCAGCAAGTGTAGCAAGACGTCGTCTTTTTGCCATTCCAGCAATTTATACCTATATATTATTTTGGATACGCCAAAATCTGGCTATCTTTTGGCTACAGATAGAAATAAAGCTTCAACAAGGCCAGTCAGCTACAAATGTAGCATTGTGGCCTTTTGAGATGCTGCTTTTTAGCCTAATGGCTGTCTATGGGTGATAGGTTCAGAAAACTGTGCTAATGTCTGCAAGCTATTGGAAAAATGAGCATAGATCTAGTGTAGATAAAGGTTTTCGAATTGCTTTGACTACACCTCATACCGTTTCACTATTAAGTCTGATGTATTTCGACCAAGGAGATAAACAGGACAAGACAAGGAAGACGAGAAAAAATTTGTGAAATGGTATAAGTCTTAATTTCAGGATAAGTATATTAACTTATCGACAATAGTCCTTGTATCTGACTCTGCTACTAGCATATGCCTGTCGACCACGCAAGAAAAAGTAAATTTGGTTGAGATAACTTTCCCATACTCGTGTTGTCAGTGCCAGAGTTTCAGCATTAGGCACAAAATCTTCCAATCGCAACCCACGTCTGGCGATGTCCGTTGGAGCTTGCAAGAGATAAGGTGCGACTCTCGCGTCCATAGAATTTAATCCCAGCTGCACGATCGCCCCATCATTTGCTATATCTGATATGCTCTCCACATTAGGGTTTTGTTTCAATGCCACCAATACCCCTGATGTCGGTCTGGTTGTCAAGGCTAGTTCAGAATTATCAATCTTGGCGATCGGCGACCGAACCAGAAAGTAGGCTACAGCTGGTGTACTAGCCAAAAGCAGAATCGTTAAGGCCCAAGCAACATACACACCTCCTGGTTTGTCTATTCCTCCGCCTTTGATTTTCTGAGCAGCAAACAGCAACAGCAAAATCGATGCTCCTAGAGGCTTGAGCGGAAATGATATTACCTCCCACAATGCGGCGATCGCTGGCTCAGTGGGGTTAAAAAACCACAGCAAGACGATCAAGATAAAAATGACCAAGAACAATCGCCCTACGAAAGTTCCTGTGGGGTAATATCTTTGGAACAAGGAGACTAAAACCGCTAAAAGAAGCAGCCAAAGAAGAGCCCGGCTTAATAGTACGAACATAAATTTACTCTCAAATCTTCTGGTGCGGTCAGCCTAGCAATTTTGGGCATTTGAGTTATTTTAACGTCAAATCAGCAGTAATAGTACTGTTATTTGACTTCAACTTCCTCACAGCGCCATACCCCAAGGGCGGAAGATAGCCTCCGCACGGGGATGGCTCCCCCTCACACAAAGACCACCGTCGTAGTGATTTTAGAGCAAATTTTTTCAACTGACCGCAGTATTTGTAATTTTCTAGATCAGTAATGTGGTTCGGGTAAATTAATTTAATGGAGTAGCGATCTAAACAAAAGGAAAAACTATGTTGACTGAAAAGCCTACCATTTTGGTAACGGGAGGAGCTGGATACATTGGCTCCCATGCGGTGCTTGCTCTGCTGCGAGCCGGGTATGAGGTGGTAATTCTTGATAATCTGGTGTATGGACATCGTGATTTGGTAGAAACAGTTTTAAAAGCAGAATTGGTAGTAGGCGATACAAGCGATCGCTCCTTACTAGATCGGTTATTTCAGAGTCGTAAAATAGCAGCTGTGATGCACTTTTCTGCCTATGCGTACGTGGGAGAATCAGTTACCGACCCTGCCAAATACTATCGCAACAATGTCTTAGGCACTCTCACCCTCCTAGAAGCGATGCTAGCAGCCTCTGTAAATAAATTTGTATTTTCTTCTACTTGTGCAACTTATGGAGTTCCCGAAGTCATACCTATTCCAGAAGAGCATCCCCAAAATCCGATCAATCCCTACGGAGCTAGCAAGCTGATGGTTGAGCGAGTTCTCTGTGATTTTGATGTCGCCTATGATTTTAAATCAGTAATTTTCCGCTATTTCAACGCTGCTGGCGCCGATCCCGGTGGTTTGTTAGGCGAAGACCATAACCCAGAAACTCATTTAATACCCTTGGTCTTGCAAACTGCTTTAGGTAAACGCGAATCCATATCGGTTTTCGGTACTGATTACCCTACTCCTGATGGCACTTGTATTCGAGATTACATACACGTTAATGATTTGGCTGATGCTCATGTCTTGGGCTTGGAATATTTATTGAAAGGCGGCGACAGCGAAGTATTCAATCTAGGAAATGGTAATGGCTTTTCAGTTAGAGAAGTTATTGATACAGCCAAACATGTCACAGGTGCAGATATTCAAGTCACCGAGTGCGAGCGCCGTCCTGGCGATCCACCTGTTCTCATTGGTAGTAGCGACAAAGCAAGAAAAATCCTAGGCTGGCAACCACAATATTCATCCTTAAAAGAAATTATTACCCATGCATGGCAGTGGCATAAACAGCGACATAAGTAGAGACTAGATTGTGTGGGGTTTTGGGTGTGTAGGAGCGCCTTTTTCGGCTGACCGTAGGTTAGGGATGATGGAGGAGTAGTAAACTACTAACCAATGTACATCCGGTACAACCACTAACAGCTGACCGTTGACCATATTTGTCTGCTTATGCAGATGGCAAGTATAAATAAGTACGATATCGCGCCTAAAATCCCAACTTCTGCTGTAGGTGTAATGTGTTAAAAATTCTAACTAAACTAGACTATCTGCTCAAAGAAACTCTCATTGGTTTGCAACGCGGTGGCTGGATGAACTGGGCAGCTATCAGTACTGTCACGGTGTTACTATTTTTATTTGGTTTAAGTTTACAAACTTCCTGGCAAGTGGAAAAACTGCTCTACCAATTCGGTAGTCAACTGGAAGTGTCAGTTTATCTCGATCCAGGTGCGCGGGCAGAAAGTATTGAACCACTGGTAGCGAGGATGCCGGAGGTAGTCGGTATAAAAATTATTACTAAGGAACAAGCCTGGAATAAGTTAGTCAAAGAACTGGGAATTTCTGATATCGAAGGTGCTACCCAACAGCTAGGTGAGAATCCACTGGTAGATGAATTGAAAGTGAAAGCACGCAACTCTGAGGTAGTCCCAACCCTAGCAACTCAACTGGCGAAGTTGCATGGAGTAGATGCAGTCCAGTATGTGGATGAAGCTGTCAAACGCATTGCTCAATTGCATCGAGGCTTGAATTGGGTGACACTGACAATTAGCATGATTCTCACCTTAACAGCGATCGCGGTCACTACCACCACGATCGGGCTAATAGTGATGGCGCGACGCCGGGAAATTGAAATCATGCAACTGGTAGGAGCAACATCAACTTGGATTTACCTGCCATTTATCTTACAGGGAATTGCTTTTGGTTTGGTTGGGGGTGCGTTAGCCTGGAGTTTGATCGGTCTGATTCAACAGTTTTTCGACAACTTCCTCACCAATCAACCCGAATTCATTAAATTTATTACCAATGGTTTGCAACTAACTCCGTTGCAAACATTATTATTGCCCCTGATTCTTCTAAATTTTGGTGCAACGGTAGGATTAATAGGGAGCTTATTTGCTGTCCGACGGTTTGCTAAAAGTTAGCGCTCGACGATCATACCAATTCTCCAAAAGTAGAGACGGGCTGTTTGAAGCGTCTCTATAGATGATGATGCACCGGACGTGGAGACGCTCTGAGGCGGAGTATCGGTCTGTTGCGAGATTATAGGGAATTGCTATTACCCCTTTGTGCTTTACTAATAAGCAATGACAAAGGATCGATGACAAAAGACATTTATGAAATCTCAATGGGAATGTTTGCTGCAAAACCTGGGGACATGGCAAGGTTCATTCACTCAAATCTCTCCCCAAGGTGAAATTTTAGAAGATACGCCTAGCGTTGTGTCCTTAGAAGGGTTAAACAATAACCAGACAATTCGTCAGATTATTCGCTTAGGTAGAGATGAAAAAGTTTTAGAATACAGTTCCTTGGGACGAAGTGTATTATTTTTTGAAAATGGAGCCTTTTCTCAGGGTACAATTCAACTAGCGCCATTTTCTGAATTTGGAGCAGAACTCGGTTTAATTCATAAACATCGCCGTTTACGCCTTGTACAGTTGTTCGATCAAAACGGTCAACTAGACAAATTTACCCTGATTCGCGAACATCTAGCTGGAACCCCAGCAACACAACAGCCTCCTTTGACGGTAGAAGCCTTATTGGGAGAATGGCAAGGTCAAGCAGTGACAATATATCCAGATTGGCGATCGCCCGACACTTACTCTACAACTCTACAATTACAACTAGATCCAACTGGGCGATTAATTCAAAGCCTCTCATTCGGCGATCGCACAATTAATTCCACTGCTAGCATGAACGGTTCCAAACTTACATTTGACCAAGATCCGCACAAACAAATACAAGTATTGCTGCTACCCGATGGTGCTTCTGCAACTTTTCCATGGAAAGTGCAATTACGTCAATCCTTATTCTTAGAAGTAGGTTGGTTAATTGAACCAAATCTACGTCAGCGGATGATTCGTAGCTACAACGATAAAGGTGAATGGGCGAGTCTCACTTTGGTGACAGAAAATCGCGTTAATAGAGTATAGTGAAATTTTTGCACCAAGACTCTGCATCCCTTTGCATTTTAAATCGCTAATCTTTAGCGCAAAGCTGCAATCAGTTGAAACAGTTGATTAAATCAGAGAACACCTTTGCTGCAAGGCTTTATAAAGTAACTCTTGATACTCTTCATCACTCACCCGATAAGCCCCAAACCTCTCCAGATGGGGGTTCATCATTTGAGCATCAAACATCACAAATCTCCTCTCCCGCAACCTCTCCACTAACTTCACCATCGCTACTTTTGAACCATCGGGAATGCGATAAAACATCGATTCCCCGATAAAAGCGCCACCAATAACAATTCCCAGAATTCCCCCAGCGAGTTCGTCACCCTGCCAAGTCTCAAAACTATACGCCCAACCCGTCTGGTAAAGTTCCCAGTAAATCTCTTTTAACTCTGGTGAAATCCAAGTTAATTCTCGGTTAGCACACCCTTCCACTACAGCTGCAAAGTCACGGTTGATCGCCACAGTAAATCGCTGTTGATTAAGGACACGCCGTAGCGACTTAGGATAGCGAAACCGCTCATCCAAAGGAATGAGAGTGCGATCGCGACTTCCATACCACCCCAAGACATTATCTTCATCAGCCATGAGAAAATAGCCTTGGGCATAGCCTTCAATAATAGCGGTAATATCATATTGCATAAATATAAATAAACATGAAGATAAGAAATTCTAAAAGAACGCAACCCGATGCTAACAAGCATCTTCTGAGTTCCTGGAGCAATTCCCTTTTGCTAAAGGCAGGCGTTGATATAAGATCGAGAATATGACTGAACCAATTCCACCTATTACCCTGCCACCATCACAAAATCCAGAACTTGAGGGCGAATGGTTAAAACAGAGTTTGCACAGGTGGCTAGATGCAGAATTTCTCCCAGAAGCAGTCAATCAGAATATAGCCGAACGCGCAGCCCAGATTTTTGTTCGGCAAAGAATGGAAGGAGAAAACGACCTTGGTTCTCTGGTGATTGCAATCGTAACGGAGATGCAGGCGTTTGATTTTTCTAAAAGTTTCTATGGAGAGTTTGCGATCGCCAACGCTGTTAGCGATCTACTCTTAGAAAGTCTGGGAATTGACAAATGTTGCGGTCAATAATTTTTGTTTGTTAGTGGTTAGTAGTTAGTAGTTGGTGGTAAAAAACTAACAACTATCAACTAACAACTAACAACTAACTACCAGCTAGACTTCACAACTCCGGGTAAAAGACCCTCGTGCGCCCACTCCCGTAGAACATTACGAGACAGTCCAAAGTCACGGTAAACGCCTCTAGGACGACCAGTCACCCAGCAGCGATTACGGCGACGGCTGGGTGCGCTATTGCGGGGTAGCTGTTGGATCTTGCGATGAATCTCCAACTTATCTAGAGGGTCTTCTGCTTTTCTGAATTCTTCCAGCAACGCTTCTCGCTTTGCAGCATATTTTGCTACCAATTTAGCGCGTTTTTTTTCGCGCTCAATCATGCTTTTTTTAGCCATAAAGTCAATTACCTCAAAGACAGCATTTCCCATTGTATCCGATGGTTAGTAGTTGGTTGTTGTTTGTTTTTAGTGGTTTACCAAAGCAACTTTGCGGGGTTTGTAGTTGGCGCTTTCGCGCTGAAGCGCTAACTACAAACAATACTTACCCAGCAATTTTGGTTTGGTGGAGTACTAGTCGTTTATCGCAAAAGTTTTGATCGGTCAATTTACTTTCAATTCCTCTTGTTTTTCTTCTTTCTTTGCGTACTTTGCGCCCTACCCTGCGGGAAGCCCTCCGGGTTCGCCAGTCCCCCATCGTGACGGAGACCGCCAAGACGGGGGCTGGTCTCACCGCTGTCGCGTCTATGTGGTTGATTATTTTACTTCTCAAAATTAATGCGATAGACCACTAGTAGTGCTTTCTAGGTTATTTCGTTTAGTCACTTTCTAGTCACATTTACTATCAATACTTAAGTTGTGAAAACCAACCAGTGAATAATTGTTTTGCAAGCTGGTTCTTACTGAAATTACGAAACAATGGCTCTGAAGTTCATGAAATCCATACTCTTTGAGGACTGGAATAAACGGCTGGCTGCCATTCTCGGACATAGGGGACATGAACAAGAAACCCGATGCTTAACACCAATTTTGAATTCTTACAAAGATAGTACCAATACTGTCAAAAGGGTAGCGAATAATACGAATTACCACTGGAATTTAGTCTGCATTTTAGATCTTTCGATTGTGAATTGGGGTAGGTAAAGGCGTGCAATTTTATCCCCCATTATGAATTCAGTCAACTTTATAGCAATAGCAAACTTTACTAATTCAATAGAAGGATAAAAATGCACTTGAACTTCTTTGATTTCCATGTCAATCGTTGGACTGTCTCTATTACTTTAACTGCGCTAGCTGCGGGAATTGCCGCTTGTCAGCCTCAAACACCAACTGCTACTGCCCCTGACACAACTCCTACGGCAGGAACGCCAGCAGCTCCTGGTGGAACAGTGTCCATTAGCGGTGCGGGTGCTACTTTTCCTGCTCCTTTGTATCAACGCTGGTTTGCTGAATATAACAAACAAAATCCCAACATCCAAATTAGCTACCAATCGGTTGGTAGTGGTGCTGGGGTAAATCAGTTTTTGGCACAGACTGTAGATTTTGGAGCTACTGACGCGCCACTCACCGAACAAGAACGTCAGAAGTTTCCAGCAGGACGGGGACAACCAATTCAAATACCAATGACTGGGGGCGCCCTCGTCTTTGCCTATAACCTGCCTGGCGTAGATAACCTGAGATTATCGCGACAAGCATACTGTGGTATTGTCCAAGGTGATATCAAAACTTGGAATGACCCCCAAATTTCCCAGGCAAACCCTGGTGTTAACTTACCCAATACTCCGATTTCCTTCATCCATCGTTCTGATGGTAGTGGAACAACGTTTGTATTTACCAATCACCTCCAAGCTGCCTGTCCACAGTGGCAAGCGGGTGCTGCCAAGTCAGTGTCGTGGCCTACAGGTCTTGGTGCCAGGGGAAATGAAGGTGTCACCGCCCAAGTTCAACAAACTCAAGGGGCTGTTGGTTATGTAGAATTTGCCTACGCCAGAGAAAATCAATTGCAAATGGCTACAATCGAGAATCGTGCAGGCAATTATATTGCACCCGAACCAGGTTCAGCTGCTGTTGCAATTGAAAATGCTGAGGTTCCTGAAGATTTTGCACTTACTGTCCCCGATCCGGAGGGAGAGCAAGCCTATCCAATTGTTGGTTTGACTTGGTTGCTGCTATACCAGCAGTATGACAACCCTACTAAAGCACAAGCATTGAAAAACGTCGTCGAGTGGGCTTTGTCTGATGAAGGTGATAAATACGCTGAAGAATTAGGCTATCTGCCTTTGCCTGATGATGTGACAAAAAGAGTCATTGCAGCTTTAGATGCAATTAAGGTGGCTCAGGGGCAATAATTTTGCTCGATTACTTTGACGATCCCGCCATTCTGCCAAAAACATTACACGGCTAGACATAATCCTCCTGCTCTCCAAACTAAGAAAAGCATAGGGGGATTATTGTTAAGTGATTGGGCAACATTATAAGAATATAGGAATATGTAATGAATTTCGTTTAACTACGCCTGCTTATACCGTTTCTCCAAAAAATGACTACAAATGCTCTTGGTTGGTAGTGAGTACTTAAGTACTCACTACGAACTATGTGTAGTTCTATTTTTGAGAATTGGTATTACCCTTCAAAATCTATTGACAACAGTCACATTAGGTTTTCTCCTAAATAATAGGGAATTTAACTAGATTTACTAACCAACCACATGCGGCAAACACTGGTTTTCCTTGCTTTACCAATTGCTACCATAGCTAGTCTTTCAGTAATAGCCACCACTGCAAACGCCCAAATCACACCTGATACTAGTCTTGGTGCAGAAAGTTCTACAGTCACTTCTAATCAGGTAATTAGGGATATTCAAAGCGATCGCATTGATGGAGGAGCAATTCGCGGCGCTAATCTATTCCACAGCTTTCAAGAATTTAATGTTGCCCCAGATAGAGGTGCATATTTTTCTAATCCTGTCGGAATTAACAACATTCTGACGCGCGTAACAGGAGCAAACCCATCCAATATTCTGGGAAGGTTGGGAGTATTGGGAAATGCCAATTTGTTTTTCATCAATCCCAACGGGATTTTCTTTGGATCAAATGCCCGTTTGGATGTAGGAGGTTCATTTTTTGCTAGTACAGCCAACAGTCTGATATTTGACAATGGTTTTGAGTTTGATGCTAAAAATCCACAGGCACCGCCGCTGTTAACGGTAAATATTCCCATCGGCTTGAGGTTTCGGGATAATCCCGGAAGTCTCACCGGTCAATCTTTTGATCTTCGGGTTACTGAAGGGAAATCCTTGTCATTGGTGGGTGGTGACGTTCGCTTAGATAACGGGAGACTATTTGCAGCCGGAGGACGCGTAGAGTTAGGAGGATTGACAGCAGC
>JANZYY010000752.1 GCA_026419705.1 Fischerella sp. | reverse complement strand
CTACTATCTACTAACTAAATTATTGATACCCCCGCCAAGGCATAACTTCTAGCTTGCCATTAGGCTGAAAGATAACTTGGAAGTGGGCAAGAGGCTCTTGATGATTTGGAGCTGCAATATTTGAGCCATAAACAGATTGGAACATTTGAGGAAGCGGTGTTTCCCGAAAGTAATCAAATGCCATTTGATTGAGTGGTTCGTAGTCGGCAATGACACCATCTTTGTTAACCGCGACGCGATACTTTAAATCGCGCTGAAAGCTGGGAGTGCTGCGCCAATTTTCGCGAATAGTATCGTAAAGTTTTTGGTTTAATCGTATGACTTGATTGGGGTCGGTAATTTTTGAACCAACAACATCGGGCGCTTTTGTGTATCCCCGCCAAGGACTAACTTGTAGTACACCAGCTTTAGTGAAGACCACTCGAAATTGAGCTATTGGTTCATTAGTAATGGGAGCACGCTTAGCAGGATTATAAAGTAAGTTGGGTAAGGGAGTTTGATCGACTGCCTGATTTGATTCTGAATTCACAGCTTTATAACCAACGATCGCACCATCAGCTGCGACACCAACGCGAAAGACTAAATCCTGATTTAATCCTTGGCGATGAGACCAAGCGGGATTGATTTGGTTATAAACTTGACGATTTAATGCCCGTAACTGGGATGCATCTGTAATTTCAGGAACCGTATTTAAAAGTGCTTCTAAATCTTTAATCGCAGGTAATGTCGCAGATGTAGTATTCGCCTCAGTGGTAGCAGTTGGTGTCGGAGTAAATGTGGGAGTAGCTGCTATTTGTTCATTAACTGTTGGTGAAGGAGTGATAGCAGGTGTAGGAGAAGTATTGACGCTGGAGGTAGTTGAGCCGGTCTGTTCCTGTGTTTTTGGCTCTGGTGGACGTACTTCCGGAGCTGGTACGAGCGCAAAAGCGATCGCTGCTGCTGCCAAACTCGTCACCCCGATACTAGCTGGTAGTGCTTGTTTGACCAAAGCTTGGCCTGTATTGCCATAGCGTTTGGGAACCGGCTGTAGTTCTAGTGATAGCTCTGGTAAGGTTTGGGAATCAGCAAAAAATTGGTCAACAGCTTCCACTAGATCGAACAGCTGTACTGTATTCAAATCAATTTGAAGTGACTGTTTAGCATAGCCGTAGGAATTAACTTGCCCACCAGGAACTTCTGAATGTACGATCAACCTGTGTCGGTTATTGTCAATTTTTTGTATCTGTACTAACTCTGATTCAAAATCGTGGGCTTGGGGGTGATAAACATTACTCAAAAATTCTTGGGCATAGGCACTAACAGCCCTAACTAAGCTTTCAAAAAATTCCCTTCCTCCTGACAGTGGTTGACTATAACCAGATAAATAGCATTCTGCATTTACCAATATTGACATTGCTGGGCGTAGTTCCTGAAACTGTGCAGCCCTGGCGGCATCACTTAAACCTTCTAAAAGTAACGTGCAATTTGGTAGACTGTATTTACGTTGAATATTCATTCCACTTCACCGTCAAAAAGACTTATCCAGAACCGCTGCATGCCAGCCGTACCTGTACAAAACAGTAATTTTCCTAGCAATCTTATAGCCAATTCATCTAATTTTTCATCTGAGTTTAACGCTATTAAACCTGAGCGTCGCGGATTCATGCGACTTTTAAAATGCGCTCTAAATCTCTCTAAATAATTAGATAAGCGCAAATTCTGTTCTAATGGAATCTGTTTTTCATTAAGTTGCTGATATATCATTAGCAACTGGCGTATTACAACTGTTAATCGCCGCGCTAAATAACAAGTAATTACCACCAGAGCTTTTGCCTCCGTTATTGATAAAGAGCGGCGCATATGCGCTCGTCTTAAAGGGTTAGTGCTGCGCATTCGCCATAAATTCACCCTGTCTTTAATAATTCCTTTTAGTTCCAACTCTTCTGCAAATGACAAAATAGCTTCTGAACCACCCAGTTCTAAAGCTTCAATTGCCAGTAAAACCAAATCAATTTCCATCCGAGTTTTGCGGGGACAACCCTGTCCTTCAATTGCAGGATCGGGTAAAGTATCCAAAATCATCGGTGGTGACGGGGGAGTTGGACTATTAAAAGGCGTTAAACTCGCGGAGACATTCATTATATATATCCTGTACAGCTGCGACGGACTTGGTATAACTAATTTAAGATAGATAGGCAAATTAGAAAAAGTTTACTTTTGGTAGTGATGTAGCTGCCCGATATATACATTAACTTACTC
>JANZYY010000751.1 GCA_026419705.1 Fischerella sp. | reverse complement strand
GCATTATCGACAGCAATTTCACCGTTGAAAGTTCCTTGTAAATCTGCTAACTCTGGAAACAAAGAAGCATCGCGCCGTTGTTGTTGCTGTTGTGCTAGTAGTGTTTTAATTTCTGAAAAGCGCTGGATTTGATTTAATAAAGGTTGATCTGGTAAGCCTACTGATACAGTGTTGAGATCCCTCGCATTACCATAGTTTGATTCAGCAGTACCGCGTTGCAAATCTTCTAGTTCAAATAACTTGAGAGTTGTTAAAACATCTTGGATTTCACCTTGGCTGACTGTGAGTTTGCCCTTGATTTGGGGTCCTGCAGCTGCTGGCGTGAAAGTGCCAGCAAAAGCATAGCGACTTTTGCCTTTGATGAAGACGCTATCAGTGAGGGTTGTCTTACCATCTTCATAGCGGAATTGAGCTTGCAGGCGATCGCCTTTGAGGCGACCAGCTTGTGGTTGAGCGATCGCCATTCCTCCCGCTACAGTTAAAGTCTTCTGATTAATCTGAAAATCTCCGCTTAATGAGCCTGAAACATTACCGTTACCCAAAAAAGTATTTGCAGGCACAGGTAAATTTAACACCTGCAAGGGAAAATTTTCTACTTTCAGAGCCAAATTATCACCTTGTGCTTGACCAGTTACTGCAGTTTGTTGCCATTGCACTGCCAAAGATTTGGGGTAATTGTTCGTATCTAGGTTCAGAGCAATTTTGTCACGCTTACCCGTGACGTTCAAATTTAAACCTTTTCCTTGTGGCGATTGAACATTTCCAGCTAAGACCGATTCAAAAGCAAACCGGTTAACCGTTAAATCTCTTAATGTCAGTTGCCCTGTCAGATTCGGTACTGGTAATTTACCTGTGATTTTTCCGCTAAAATCAGCTTTTCCTGCTAAATCTACTTCGTCGGCCAATTTGAGTGGCAACCGTTTCAGGTTGTAATTTTTTGTTCGGACATTTAAATTTAAGTCAGTAATTTCCGGTATGCCACTGGCATTGGTGCTGGCTAATATGTAACCATTGGCGTTTAAACCAGGGGCTGTTGCTCGCTCAACGAGCAACTTTTCTCCATTCCAGCTAACAGTCGCTGTCAGGCGTCGATCGATACCAGCTAGACCTTGAGAGAACTGTAGCTGAGCTGCCGCACGTACGTCAGCCAAATTAAAAGTGCTCAGATTTCCGGCAATTTGTGCCTTGCCAGCCAACTTACCCTGCAACTGCTGGGAAAACCGCTTTAAGTCTATACCTGCAGCATCAAGTACAACTTGATAGCCTCCATTTGCGAGCTGGATATTTACAGCCTTAACTTTGCCACTACCAAGATTGAGTTGTGCTTGACCGTCAGCTTGGATGGTGTGCAGCTGGAAAGATTCTACGGAACCTGCAATTTTGAACTGACCATCTAAATTACCATGAAATTGCTGGGGCAATTTTGCTAGTTGCTGCAATGGCACATTCTTTGCTTGCAGTTGTGCTTGATAGCGACCGTTAGCAATTTGAATCTTGGCAGCATTAACTGTACCACCTCCCACCGTCAAGCGTGCTGAGCCATTGCTATGCAGGGTTTTCAAGTCAAAAGCATCTGTTCTGCCTGATACTTGGAACGTACCCGCTAATTGTCCCTGTAATACAGGTTTTAATGCTGGGGGAGACTGTTTGAACAAACGTCCTAACCGCACACCATCTGCGACAAGTTGGGTGGAAAAGCTTTTTTCTCCCAATTGAATCTGAGAAACTGCCACTGTACCATCCGCAACTTTCACTTTCGCATCTTGAGTGCGAATGTTAGTTATTTTAAAAGGAGTGGAGCTTCCCAAGAGAATGAGACGACCGTTGAAGCGGGCATCCTTAAGAGATATATTTTGCAGTTGGTTGGCGTTGACAAAGTGTTCTACCTGTACTTGCGAAGCATCTACTACTGCTTGCCAGCCCTGCTGATTCCAACTACCAGCAGCTCGGACTTTGCCACCAGCTACACTGGCAACAACATTACCGAAAGAAAAGCTGCGATCGCGATTAATAATGACTTCACCACTAGTAGGGTATTGAGCTTGTGGTGCTTGAAATTTTACCGTTGTTTTGACGTTATCACCACTACCAGTCAGTCTGGCCGTTCCTGAGACAGTACCAACAGAGAAAGAAGGTTTGGAATTGTAAAGTTGAGCGATCGCATCTCCCGCAAAATTCTTTGCAGCTAAATTAAAATTCAACTGGGGAGTCGTACCCAACCGAACCGTACCAGTACCTGTAATC
>JANZYY010000750.1 GCA_026419705.1 Fischerella sp. | reverse complement strand
AAGCATGGGGCACTACCGTTTACAAACTACATCAAATGACACTCAAAATCAGGAGATAGATTGTGAAAAATCCATACAAAGCTCCCCAACTGACTTTTCACGGAGATGTTACCGAGATTACCCAAATTCTTGGTGGTGAATCCAGGAAAGATTTTCTGTTTTTCTCTGGAACTGCTATATCTGATGGTAATGACCTCGGTTCAAGAGATGTATTCTGCGATGGTAAAGGAGGTGGATTGGGTAATTGTAAATAAATAGTTCTATCAGCCAAATCTTGGGATTCAAGCTGTAGAAACTATTTAGTGAAAGAGACACAGAGACAACACCAACTTGATAGATTGTCTCTGTGGTAGTTCAACTGGATCAATGCAGAATGTAAAACTTCTGCTTCTGTAAATAATAGACTAGTACAACACCACACAGATGATGACAGATAAATTTTTTCTGAAAAGCTTTGTTAAAAAGTCATCGGAAAACGGTGAAGTATTAGCATCGCATTAATTATGAGAGGTTTATGAGAAGTTTGTAGTGAGCGATAAATCGCTCAATTTCAAGGGCTAAAGCCCTAACTACGAACTTTCACAACTTATCACAATTAATGGGACAGACCACTAGAAGCAGATGTTTTCCTTTGAATTTGGAGTGTAATTTCAGGAACACAAGATGTTTGGTGAACTTGGAGCAAATCTCTTTTGCGATCGCAACTTCAGAAACTCAGGATATGAAATTATATAAAGCCTACAACTTGTGCATTGCTTCCGAATTGCAATTTCCCGAATTGATTGAAACCGAGGGGGAGCCAGATGCGATCGTGCGGTTTGGCAATATAGATGGTGCGATCGCAACGCAATATGAGAGTGGCAAAAGTTTTTTAGGGGAAGTAACAGCAGTAGGTAAGTTTTTTATTCACTCCGGACAGGAAATAATTATCAAAACTGTACCTGGTGTAGACGAGGCTCTGCTTCGCACAGTACTTCTAGGTCCTGTATTATGTATACTGCTGCGACAAAGGGGACTCCTAGTTATACATGCTAGTTGTATTGACATCAACAACAAAGGTGTAGCATTTATGGGTGGTTCCGGTTGGGGAAAATCCACCTTAGCGACAGCTTTCCACAATCACGGCTACTCTGTTTTAACAGATGATGTACTGCCCATCCAAATGGAAGCAGGACAAGCGATAGTTTTTCCTGCCTATCCTCAGTTTAAAGTGTTTCCCGAAGCCTTGAGTTGTTTGGGACACGATACCAAAAGCTTATCGCCAATTTACCAAAACGCGTCAAAACTATCCTACAAATTTACTCGTGGTTTCCAGCAAACTCCGCTACCACTACAACGAATTTACGTGTTGGATAAAGGAAGTGAGCATGCGATTACCAAAATCCAACCCCAAGAAGCCTTTGTGGAACTGGTGCGTCATACCCGCGCTATTAACTTATTAACAGAGAAGGAATTTGTCACTAGCCATTTACATCTTTGTACTCAATTAATTCAAAGTGTAAGTTTCTGTCGTTTTGCTCGCAAACCTTCCTTAGAAAGCTTGCCAGATTTAGTGAAGTTAGTTGAAGATGATATCGCTCAACTGACAGCACAAGATCGTAAAAAAAACGTGGATAAAACTTCCTCTAGTTATTCCTTAGCTACTAAAGATTGAATTTGCAGGTTTTGATATCTTGAAGAGCAAACTTCGTAGCGCAAATACCGTACTGAGCGATCTCATTAAAACTCTCAGCCTAGTCTGGGCTGCTTCTCGTTACTGGACGATCGCCTGGATGGTGATGTTACTGATGCAAGGATTGCTTCCAGCTATCTCCATTACTCTCACCCGACAGGTAGTTGATAATCTCGTGGTAGTTGCTGGTAGTGGTATTTCCCCAGCCAGTATCCAGAAGATTCTCATACCAGTAGCGTTGATGGCGGGCGTCATGCTCATAGGAGAGTTTTTGAACAGTTCTGGTGAATGGATTCGCACTGCTCAATCAGAATTGGTAGGAGACTACATCACTGGTTTGATTCATCAACAGTCAGTAACTGTGGATTATGGCTTTTATGAATATTCTGAGTATAATGACAAACTGAATCGGGCACGAGAAGGGGCAAGTGGGCGATCGCTAGCATTATTAGAAAGCACGGGCACTTTGCTGCAAAACAGTATCACATTGTTTGCAATGGCAGCAATCTTGCTTCCCTCCGGCCTGTGGCTTTCCACAATTTTAATCATCCGTGCTTCCCCGGCATTCTACGTATTAATAT
>JANZYY010000749.1 GCA_026419705.1 Fischerella sp. | reverse complement strand
ATGTACTCCATCACCATGTATGGTAGCCCAGTTTCAACAAAAAAGTCGCTGACTCTGACAATATTGGGGTGGACACATGTAGCCAAGCGTCTGGCCTCATCCTGAAACTGACGTTCAAACTTGCCAAAATCAGGATGTTGTCGCAGCTTTTCGTTTAGGGTTTTAATCACCACGATCTGATTTAAATAGTGGTGAGTTGCTTTGAAAGTAATACCAAAGCCACCCCGACCAATTTCTTGGTCCAACGTATACTTTCCACCCTGCAATTGTGTACCAGCTAGCATAGTGTCTTAGATTCAGGATTTGACAATTAGGTCTGGGCAATTCATTTCTAGATTTTAGATTAGGGTTAAATATTATCCTAATCTGAACTCAAGAATCCAAAATCAAAAGTCAAGAAGCAAATTTAGAATCTAACCCTTTGGTGGTGCAATCCCAGACAATCAATTTTCTTCGTGTCTTGGTGTTTTTGTGGTTCAATAAAATTTATTTTTTCACCACCAAGACACTAAGGCTGCGAGTCGGATCGGGAAAGCGTAGCGGATTTAAAAGCGCTGACCGACACCGAAGTGAAATTTGCTTTCACCTTGATCGTTAATCCCATAATCAGCTCGAAGTAAGCCTAAGGGGGAATCAAAGCGTACACCAGCCCCATAACCAAAACCAATACCCGGTTTAGCACGCACTCCTGCTGGGTCTCCTAATACAGTATCACCAGAACCTAAGTCGGAGGCAAAATCAGCGAACACTACGCCGCCAAAAGCCTTCCAGACAGGAAAGCGGTATTCTGCCGAAGCCAACACGTAACTGCGACCACTGCCAACCTGACCAGAATCATAACCGCGCACAGAATTAGGCCCTCCCAAGTTAAAAGTTTCATAAGGTGGCAAATCGCCAATCACTGTTCCGGCTTGGACATTGAGGGCAAATACCTGGGGCTTTTGAGATTTAAATATTTGAATGGGCACAAATTGACTATAGCTAGCTTGCAGGCGATTCATAGAAATTTCACCCTGACCGAGGGGTACTGATTGTTCGGTGCTCAAACTCAGTACGGAACCTTGAGTAGGATTGGTGACATTATCCCGGCTATCTTTGCTGGCGGTGAAAGATACGGTTGTCAGGTCGTCAATGCCAGTGCTGCTAAACGATAGGGGATTACCCTGGGCATCTAGGGGGGTAATTTTGCCATCGCGATCGCGGATGCTGGTACGAGTATAATTGAATCCCAAGCTTGTATCCCAACCATCAATTGGTCGCTGGAAACTGAAACCACCCCCAATTTGACCTTCCCGGACTTTGTCACCATTTGCTAATTTAATCTTGTCATCAAAAGTATCTGACATTTTCCGGCGGCGGAAGGCATTGATACTATAACCGAGGCGATCGGGGTTGCTGGCACGATAGGGACTGGTAAACTTACTATCAAATTGGAGATCGCGCGCACCTACTTGCAGATTTGTACTGAAAGTATCGTTGATGCCACCAACGTTTTGGTCTTGATAGGTGAAACTGCCCACCAGACCTTGCTCGGCATTATAGTTGCCTCCCACATTTACTGAACGTGCGCCCTTTTCCTGAAGTTGATAAATAACATCCAGCTTGGTTGCATCTCCTTCTAGTACCACATTGACGCTGTCGAACAAGCCTAGCTGATACAATTGCTGCAAGTCTTGCTTGACTAAATTTTCTTGAAAAAGTGTACCTGGTTTGAGTTTTAACTGCTGTTGCAGGAAATCTGTTTTCGTGCGTGCTGCTATTGGTTTACCTTGCTCGTCAACTGCCTGTCCTTTATCATTAACGAAGCGGAATTTTATATCGCCCACTACGCCTTCTGCCACATTTACAGTTAGGACTCCTGCGGGACTCGGTTTGATCGACAATACCCGCGCCACATTATAACCATTGTCTGCGTACCATTGATTAATTTGTTGTACTGCTTGTTGCAAACCAGCAGGACTAATCGGCTTGCCAACTTGAGACTGGAAGGGTTGCAAGGCTTGCTGATAAGTGAGTGCTTTTGCACCAGAAAGTTGCAGCGATCGCACTATCACTGGTTGGACTTGATACACTACATTTAATCCTGCATTGCTGCTGCGGCTATTGACGCTTGCATTGGCAAATAATCCAGTATCTAAAATTGCTGCTACATCTTGTTGTAATTGCGTTTGGCTAGTTTCACTGCCAACTTGGGTTTTAATGATACTGCGAATAACTTGTTGTAATTCTGGTGTTGCCCCAACGATTTGTACATCTGTAGC
>JANZYY010000748.1 GCA_026419705.1 Fischerella sp. | reverse complement strand
ACCATGCCATGCATTAGTAGAACAATGGCTTCAGCAAGAGTACTTTCATCTACCACCACCTAAATCTACAGGTCGAGAATTATTCGGCTTTGCTTACCTGCAACAGTGTATAAAAGATGCTGAACCATACCAACTAAGTCCAGCAGATTTGCTGGCAACCATCACTGAACTAACGGTCACTTCAATTGTTCACAGTTACCGTTCTTTTTTGCCACACATGCCACAACGAGTATTTTTATGCGGGGGTGGCAGTCGCAATCTTTACTTAAAACACCGCTTGCAGCAACTTTTAAATTCAGTATCAGTTTTAACAACTGATGAAGTTGGATTGAGTGCGGACTTCAAAGAAGCGATCGCCTTTGCAGTTTTAGCCTACTGGCGGCAATTAGGTATTCCTGGTAACCTACCAACCGTTACTGGAGCAACACAAAGAGTACTTTTAGGAGAAGTTAGCTTTCCAATTAGTTAATGGGTGGTAGTTAGTAGCTAGTGGTTGGTTTTTTAACTTGAGTTCTAAGATCGCTGGGCTTTGTCGGCGATCGCGATTTCCTCGGCTACATAGCATCTCTAAAAGTAACCCTATCTGAACTAGACTTCAACTTTTACCCCAGGTGTAGCGTTAGCAGCAAGAGTGTTTGCGCAATCTTAGTTTGCTGTTTGTTGTGTGGTGTTTGGAACAACCAACCACCAACCACCAACAATCAAGTGTTAACAAATTTAAAGAGCGGGCTGATTTCTCAACCCGCTCTTGTAACTTATTATAGCCAACACAAAATCAAGACTGCTAGTAGAACTGCTTTTCGCTTCTACCAGACCTTGCCAAAGGCAAAATCGAACCCACATATATTTACCTTCCTGAAAAAGTTACTCATAACCTATGCTGCTGTTTCCAACCAATCATAGATTTGTTCTAACTGTTCTATTGTAATCAACCCATACTGCCAAAGAATCATCGGCAAAGGGCCAGGGTCTTGCTGACTGTGACGAAGAGCAACATCAATAGAGGCTGCGGAAATTGCCAGTTCCTCTTGCAAAAAACGTATTAGTTGAGAATAGTTAGATGGTAGCATTTGATGGTTCACCCCCTTAATCTGAAATAGTTAGTGTGGTCATTATTCATGCCACACCTTTCAATTAGCTTGTAGGCAGCCTTATATCTGTGACTGAGCGATCGCCCAATTAACAAACTAGAGCAGTTTGTATGGCGAGTGCTCCTTAACAAAAGAACTGCAGAGGTTATTAATATTAGCGCTAATTTACATATATGCTTTAGGTCTCAAGCAGCCGATGTAGTTAAGTTGGATTTCTCCTTTTTACTGTAATTGTTTATTTGAATACACCTGTAGTGAGGAAGATTCCTTTGCTTTATAATCTCTTATTGACCAATCTTTACACGTACGCCAAAAGATAGATTTTAGTTACCAAATACTAAAATAGCGATCCCTGTCTATAAATCTTAGGGATGCATCAGTTTGATACTGTATTAGATATTAACTTCACCATTAAATTTTTTACCAGCTATTTAGCGAATTTCGGAATGTAATCTGTAAAATTACGACCTTATAAGTATCCTATTAACATAGATAAAAATTTTATCTGTGTAAATTACTAATATCAAAGAAATCAATTTTGACACGATCTCCGACTTTTAATCCTAACTCCGCGGCTCGTCCTGAACGCAATTCAATCACCTGATCGATTTGTGTTTTTGGACCATAGGTGGGACAGGGATCGGCATTACAAGGGGGTACAGCAGCAGCGATTGCTTGGACTACGCCTTTGCGTAAAAAGACCATATCTAGAGGTACGGGTACGTTTTTCATCCAAAAACTGACAGCTAATGGAGAAGAGAACTGAAACAGCATCCCCCGATTTTCTGGTAAAGCAGGTCGATACATCAACCCCATCTGTTGTTGTTCAAATGTTCGTGCTACTTCTAAATCGATTTTGGTGCCATTAGGAACAATAGCGCGAGCAGAAATTGGTAACTGTTGACCCTTTATAAGTGAGGATTGCTCCGGATTCACTGGTGCTAAGGAGCTAGAACTAGGAGTTTTAGCAGGCGTGGCAGAACAACCGATTAGCAGAACACTCAGAAGTACTGAAAGCAAAGTTAGTGAACGAATCATAAATTTTAGTTAATAGTCATTTATTATTGGTTAGTGATTAGTGGATGGCGGTTAGTAGTTAGTGGTTGTTAACTATGCCCAATCCCCAATTCCGACTCCTACTTCTAGGATTCTCTGAGCACGTAACCAACAC
>JANZYY010000747.1 GCA_026419705.1 Fischerella sp. | reverse complement strand
TTCTTCACTGGCGTGATATGAGCAACTGCACAGATTGGTCGCTTGTTGGGGTCATCTAAATGACCAAGGATTTGTGGATCTTCACGGCTAAAAAGTAGCTCGTTAATTTTAGTGCGCAGGCTCTCGTCACGTTTCTCTATTTGGTTGTAGGGGAAAAAGATATTCTCATCCACTCCCGGCGGTACTAAGTTAAATTTGGGACTAAACAAATTAATCCCATCAACAACATGATATAGCTGGGGCATTGTAAAGTTTTTATACGACTCGTACTGACCCAAACTATCGGGTGTGCCGACAATTTCGTGATAGGATGAGGTAATAATAAAATCAGCGGCGTTCATGTTGATCAGATCGGCAGTAAATTGCGCCGAAAAGTGGTATTGCTCCTCTAATTCTTGCCAGTAGAGGTTGCTGAATAAATATTTAGGCTTTTCTAAAGAATGGGCAATATTACATAGAGTCACGTTGAGCCGCTGGGCGAGGAGAAAGGCAACGAGGTTGCCATCACTGTAGTTGCCAATAATTAAATCTGGACGTCCTCCTAGTTGTGCCAAAAGTTCTTGTTCAGCATCAATGGCAAATGTTTCCAGATAAGGCCAAATCTCAAACTTCGAAATCCAATTTTGGGTGACTTGCGGATTGAAGTCCCGGAAAGGAACGCGCAAGATCCAGCCATTTTCCGTTCCTTCAAGTTTTTCCAGACGGAGGTCGCAATGTGTTCCTTCGCAGTTAGGGATGAGGCGGGTGAGAATGATAACTTGCGGTTGAATGCCCAGTACATCGAGGCCAGATAATTTAAGTTCTTCGCGCAACTTGTTTTCCAAATTGCGAGCTTGTTCAAGGACATAGGCTACTTGACCCATTGTTTCAGGTCGTCCTAGCACATCGTCTTGAGAGATCCAGCCATGGATGGAAACGAGAACGACGCGAAAAACTGCCGGAATCCGGGAAACAAATGCTTGCAGGATCGGGGGTTCTGGTGCATCAAGGAGTCGGTCAAAAAGTTCGAGGGTTTCACGTACTCGTGACGCAGTGTTACCCCAACCTGGTTCCAAGCCCAGTGCTTGCAGTTCCTCGCGAAATTTTTCGTAGGGTTCTTCCGGCTGTCGTTCACTGATAAATTTGACGGCTTGCTTGATTTGTTTGCATAAGTGAATACCTGAGCTAATGCGATCGCTAGTCAGTAGTGGTATGTTATCGTATCTGAGCCGACGTAAGGCATCAAACAATATCTCTAGCCAATACTGACGGTCAATCACTATTTGACTGCATAAATAACGGTTGAGGAATGCCAGACCTTGACCGATGTTTCTAGGATCATCTATGGAAGGAAAGTCCTGATAAAAAGAGCGAAAGTCGATTTCGAGGATCTGCGGTTGGTAGCGGTTGACATAGCGATCGCACGCATCGAGCAACGCCTGTGTTGTCATCTGCTCGAAGTTGCTCATGTTTGCGGGTAGTCGCCATACTTCTTGACTGGCTATCCTCGGTCGCAAAAGAAACCAAGTGTTATCATCTTCTAAAAGAATTTCATGAGTATAGTGGATAAATTTGCCTAAAGAAGAAGAGTGGAAAAAGTAAGCAGGCTTTTGGGAATGGTGACAGTATTTAGCAAAAGCTTGCAAAATTTCATTTCTCAGGAAGTAACGCTTGCCTGAGGCACTTAACTCGGAAACTAAATGACGCAGAGCGGTTTTCTCATCACTGTTTAAAACAGCCTGAATTAGTTCGTACATGGCAATTTCCTGAACTCAAGCTAGCCTACGACCTCATTTTTTTCTCCTCAACAACTGTGACCTATTTGATGGTTCTAAAAGAGGCGCTTTTACTCTTTAACGTTAGCGTAGATTTCGTTGATAGGTTCATTTTTCCTTTTATCGATCGGGATATTCTTGCTGCTAATTCGCAGCTGGCTATTATAAAATAAACATTCGTTCTGTTCTTCAATTCTGCCCTCAAATAATTGCCGGGAAATTTTGTATAAAAAGTATACATCTACTTCATCTCCCCCACCTCTTCAAGAACTCGGAATCTCGCAATAACCACTAGTGGTGTGGCAACTTAACTGCGATGTTTAAATAAACGAACCGCCATAGACGCTAATTATGCCAAGAAAGAGGAAAACAACACAGATAGAAATATTGATTCAACCAGCAAAGTTAGTTTGCCAAACTACTAGTAGTTTGCCAAAGCAACTTTGCGGGGTTTGTAGTTGGTGCTTTCGTGCTGAAGCGTTAACTACAAACAATACTTACCCAGCAATT
>JANZYY010000746.1 GCA_026419705.1 Fischerella sp. | reverse complement strand
GCTCTAACCAGCTGAGCTACAACCCCCCAGCAATAATGAATAGTTTTTAAGATTTGATTTGCAGCGTCAATCTGAAAAATGATTTTAAGAGCCGATACTAATTACTGGTGATCCGCTTAAAATCGTTAAACACAATCATTTTTTCTTTGACAGGCTAAACATAAAAAAAGAATGTTCCACCAAATCGAGAAGCTAGCTCAGTCGGTAGAGCAACTGCCTTTTAAGCAGTGGGTCCCGGGTTCGATTCCCGGGCTTCTCAGATAGTTTTTAGCTTTAATTTATTTTACCATTAAGAATTTTACTAGTGTGAGTTTATACTTTTCTGCAGAAAAAAGCACCTCCAGATTGAGCCGACAAATAGCTGTAGAATTACTAAAGTATTACCAGCCCCATGCCGAGATCTTACCACGCATTGCCCGTTATATTGAACAACATAAAACATTTCTCCTAACAACTCATGTTGGGGGTGATGCGGATGGTATTGGCAGTGAAATTGGGCTTTATCATTTACTGAAAAGCCTAAACAAAGATGTCTGGATACTTAACAATGAAACAGTTCCAGAATACTTAAAATTTATAGATCCCGATGAGTTAGTAAAAGATGTCAAGCTCGAAGAACAAAAAGATCCTACTTTAATAAAAAAAATTCAAAACCGATTTGTTTTTATCCTTGATAGTTCGGAACTCAAACGTAGCGACCGGGTCGCCGAGTTATTCCAAAGTGCTGGCTGTAGCTATGCAACTATTGATCACCATATTTTGCCACGCCGAACTAACTACTGTGCAGACGATTCTTATGGAGCTACTGCAGAAATAATATGGGATCTTTATAAGTATCTTAAAATAAAAATTAAAAAAGAAGCTGCACTAGCACTATATACTGGTATTGTTGCAGATACAGGTAACTTTCGCTATCCCAAAACTTCCTTGCGAACCCACCTGGCAGGCGGCGATTTACTCTCACAGGGTATTCACAGTGATTTTATTTACCGGGCGCTTTATGAGTCGCAGCCAGCAGATCGATTGCGATTTCTGCAACGCGTTCTCAAAAAAACTCATATTGACAAACGGCGAGGATATGCTATTGCAGAAATCAAACCACGCATGCTGCGAGGTTTAGAGTTAGGAGATTCTCCCAATGAAGGTATCGTGAATATTCTGTTGGGTGTAAAAGATATTCGGGTATCTGCGGTCATCACTGAGACTCCTGATGGAGGGCTAAAATGCAGTTTGCGCTCTAAGGGAGATTTTAACGTAGCAGACATTGCACGAGAATTTGGTGGAGGTGGACATAAAAATGCTGCTGGTCTTAAAGCGAACGGTTCTTATCGTTCGCTTCGTCGCAAGCTCATAGCAACTATTCATAGAGCTTGTGAAAAAGGGCCATAGTAAAAAACCAAATTGAAAGCTAATCTTCTTAAGTTGAATTAGTCTTTTTTAACTAGTTCTAGCGTCTTTCTTCCTAATAAAATAATAGCTGGTAACAAAGAAGATAGACCAGCAAAAATAGTTGCACTAACTACAATAGCAATTTTTTCAGCACGGCTTATCTGCAACTGAATATTCTCCCAACCACCAATATCTATTTTAGACAGAAAAGGAATATCTGTCAGATGATTTTGTAAATATACAAACAACCCATCAGCAGCATACAAACTGAGAACTGAATAGACGAATCCCCAAAAAGCACCTTCGACAAACATCATAAACCAAAGAAACAGAAGTGAGGCGCCAAACACAATATAGAGACCAAATTCATATTTTTTTTCAATGGCTAGCAACATAAAGGAATTCGCCAAAGAAATAGCAGTTAACAGAAGTAATACTATGGCAATTGCCCAAAAAAGATAATCTAGCTTTTGCAATACCTTGTAAACTTCATTATATTTCTGGGATTGCGGAGGAAAATTTAGCCCCATTGCCTTTGCTTTTTTCTGCAAAGAAGGAATATCTTTAGGATTTGCAACTACCAGAAAAATCTGATCAAAGGAATTTAGTGCATTTTTCTGATTGCGACGTAAATGTTGTTCTTGCACAAATTCAAAAGGAACACCTGCAGCACTTACTAATCCTTGCGGAACAAAGCCGCATACTTTGCCTATCGCTGACTCAGCATCTTTGGAGCGAATTCCCAGCGTACTTTCTCCTAAACGAATTTTGAGTTTTAAGCCTAATAAATCTTTGGGTTTAAAATCTGGTAAACCATTAATCATAGCATCTGTCTCTTATACACATCT
>JANZYY010000745.1 GCA_026419705.1 Fischerella sp. | reverse complement strand
GTTCTATCACTGCCATGTTGGTATTAGCAGCAGTGGTGTCAATTTGTTCTACGGTCGATTCTTTTTTTGCTTTGTCTTTTGCCTCAACTTTTACTAGTGGTTCCTTATTAGCATTTTTGGTATTTGGACCAATGATTGACCTCAAAGGTGTTGGGTTGATGTTAACAATATTTAAACCCAGGGCGATATTTTACTTATTTGCTTTAGCTGGATTATTAACTTTCTTATTCACTCTTATAGTTAATTTGCACTTGCTCTAATTTTTGCAATGACTGATGACTAATGACCCTTGGCAATGACCACAATTTCAAATCGGAAATCGAAAATTTCAAAGTTGTTGCTTCCCTGGTTGGATATTTTGGCAATCACAGCTTGGGGAATTTTACTATTGAAATACTGGTTAACTAACAAGCTAAATTTGCTAATTCATCCGAATTATTTTGGATTAGTGATTGTGGCTGCATTCGGCTTGCTAGTTATCAGTTTTTTCAAAGTCAAAGAACTTTTGCAGCGGCGTCGCCACGATCTGACTGCAAACATTCAACATATAAGTTTATTTCCCCCTGGATGGGGCAGTACTTTGCTTTTAATGGTAGCAATTTCTGGATTCATTTTTACACCGCAGGTCTTTGCGAGTGACAAAGCATTGCAACGTGATTTTAGTGAGTTATTGGGTTCAACGCGCGTTAAACCACAAGCATTTCGTGCTGCTGTTGCTCCTGAAGAGCGATCGCTCGTAGACTGGGTACGCATGCTCAATGTCTATCCAGAACCAGATAGATATCAAGGTAATAAGGTCAAGGTACAGGGATTTGTCATCCACCCACCGGAACTAGGAAAAGAGTATATATTTTTAGCGCGATTTGTTCTCACTTGCTGTGCCGCAGATGCCTATCCTGTCGGATTGCCCGTCAAATTAAAAGAAAGCCGCGAACAGTATCCACCTGATACTTGGCTAGAAGTGGAAGGACAAATGGTTACAGAAACAATTACAGGTAAGCGCCAACTGACTATTGCTGCTAACTCCTTGACAAAAATTCCTCAACCAAAAAATCCTTATAGCTATTAGTGGTTTGTTGTTTGTTGTTTGTAACAACCAACGACCAACAACCAACGACCAACACATCACAAATGACTACTAAAAAAGCATTCTTCCAACCATTAGATCGGATCGCGATCGCGCTGATGCTGCTGCTGATTTTAGTGATTGGGCTGATTGTATCGCAAGGTGATGCAGCCAGGGCTAGAGTCAGGGAATTTACGTGGAAACACTTAGAAACAGAAGAAAAAGATATATCGTTGACAGACTTTACTTCTCAAGATCAAAAAATTGGAGCAAAATACAGGACATTTATCCTCACCTTTAGCCGTCCTATGGACACAAAAAGTGTAGAGGAGAACTTGAAAATTGACCCTCCCCTAGCAGGTACATTTAGTTGGGCAGGAAGACGCATGGGTTATACGTTCTTGACACCAGCGCCCTACGGTACAACTTATAAAGTACAGTTACAAGGAGGAAAAGATAAATTTGCTACTAAAGAAAGAAGTAATAGGGTCATGCAACCTTTCAAGACTACTTTTAGCACACGCGATCGCGTTATTCTTTATATTGGAGCTAGTGATGAAGATCGAGGACGGCTAGTTCTCTACAATTTGACTCAGGAGCAAAAAAAAATACTTACTCCTAAAGACCTGATTGTCACGGACTTCCAGCCCTTTCCTGATGGTCATAAAATCTTATTTTCTGCTCGCCCGATAACCAACCAAGACTTACTTTCGGCTCAGTTATATACAGTCACGACTGGCTTTACTGCTCCTCATCGCCAAAAAGCAGAAGCAGCAGGTAAAGTTGATTTGATCTTAGATAATAAAGACTATCAAAATTTGAAATTTGATTTATCACCTAATGGGCAAACCATTGTTGTACAAAGGGGGAATAAAACTAATCCCAACGACTTTGGGTTATGGTTTATGCCAGTTAGTAGCGACGATTCTGAACAAAGACCTACTCCTGTGCGCCTGCAAAGCCAACCAGGGGGAGATTTTATGATTACACCGGATAGTAAAGCTGTAGCAGTTGCTCAAGGACAGGGAACAGCGATTTTGCCTCTGCAGTCAGATGGTAGCAAACCCTTGGAGTTTTTCCCCCAGTTTGGCTTGGTACAAGCTTTCTCCGAGGATGGTTCGCAAGCAGCAATGGTCAAATTCAATACAGATTACACGCGCGACTTATTTTTAGTGACCAACCAAGGGGTTCAGAAAAAACTGCTCACTACCACAGG
>JANZYY010000744.1 GCA_026419705.1 Fischerella sp. | reverse complement strand
CTATGACGTTGCTCCAGTCTAGATCGGCAGAAATCACATCAGTTAAACCCTGAATATTCATCAATCCCACACACTGGTGGAGGCTGGGAGAACGTAAGTTTGCATCCACAAGCAATACTCGATGTCCCATCGCTGCTGCTGACAAGGCCAAGTGTACAGCAACTGTTGATTTACCGTCTCCTTGTCCTGCGGAACTAATTACAAGCGAGCGAATTGGTGCATCCGAACCTAGAAGTAGGATATTGGTGTAAAGAGAACGAAAGACTTCAAAAAATGAGGCTCGAGCAGCTTGTTGCACAGTACTAGAGGTATTTCCTCGATCGGCCAATGCTGCAATTTCTTTTCTGAAAGGAACTACACCCAGTAATGGCAGACCAGTGGCTTCTTTGAGATCCTTAGATGTATAGAAGACGTTGCTGAGCTTATCTACAACTAAAGCTGCTCCTACACCCAAGAGTAAACCCAATAGCCCTCCTAGTGCTAGATTTCTCTTAGCACTATCCGAAATTGCCTCAGGTTCGTTTACTAGTGTCATTTGAGGATCGAGTAACCTCCAAGGCTGGATTCTTTGAGAATACTCGATTTGCAATGCTTGTTGCTTGGCTGTAAACTGGCTGAGAGCGTCGGTAGCAATTTTTAATTCCCGTTGAATGTTATCGTAATCACGACTAACTGCTGCCAAAGCTCGTAAGTAGCCGTTGAGGTTATCGATTTTCTCGGCTAAAGCTACGTCGCGCGCTTCCAGTTCCCGGATGCGGCTGAGAAAATCTCTATTTACTCTTGCCCTTTCCTGCTCCAGCATAGAAATCATGCTGTCTCTCTGCTGGTAAAGGCGTTGCATACCCTCTTCTTCATCGGTAAATACCGATCCTCTTCTCGCAATTTCCGTGTTCGATTGCTGTATTTGATCGAGTATCTTTTGGTAGCGAGGGTTGTCACTCAGCAGCGAATTACTAGCCAATGCACCTGGTTGTTGTGCCATTTCTTTTTGCAAATCCAGATATTTGGCTCGCATTTGCTCTAGTTGCACGCGATTATCTAATTGCTGTTGTGTCAACGTTGCAATCAGAGCAGATACTTCTTGTGATTTCTGCGCTGGTTCTACCAAGTTATTCTTTTGCCTGATTGTTCGCAGTCTTTCTTGCCACTCTTTTACTCGCTCTTCCAGTGGTTTTTTTTCTTTTTCTACAAATTTAATAGCCTGCTCAATGTCGTTGCGACGCTCTTCCAGACTGTATTCCAAATAAGCATCTTTAATTGCACTGAGAAAGTCACGAACTAAATGTTCATCTGGGTTTGTGTATTGAACCTGTAAAATATTCCGTTGCCCAGGCTCAATTACTAAGCTCTCCATGATATAGTCATAATCTAGACCAGGGTACTTTGTCTGTAGCTTTTGAATTACAGGCTCTAGTACTCCACGACTTTGCAAAACAGCGATTGTTGTCTTGACTTCTTCTTTTGTCTCGGGAGCAGTGATTGGGTCTTGTCTATTTCCTATAGTTTGAGGAACATCGGCTACAGCCTTACTCTCGCCAGTTACAGGCTTGGTTAAAATTTCAAACGTACCCTGATATATGGGTGGATCTGTTTCTGCCTTCAACACTGCTGCTGTCGCCACTACGCCTGTTACACCAGCTATCAACAATGCTCGGCGACGAAGAGCTGCTCCAACTTGACCCAAATTCAATCCACCTTCATCAACATCATTGAACTGGGATGAGTTAGCGGGTAACAATGGGTATTGAGGATGTTTGTCTGATCTCAGCATATTCTAGATAAATTGAATTACAGTACTGGTCTTCCCTAGTCGGTAGGCGTAGTTACATGCATTCGACTGCTAAATCTGACGGCACACCCTGGTAGATTACTGAATTTACTAACTACAACGGTTGTAAATAACTCAGGATTTTCTTATCTAAGTGTTTCAGATTCCCTTTGAGCGGGAGCTATGTACTATATATACAGTAACATTACGCAAGATCGATTTGTCTGCGATTTTGGACTTGAGTTAAGAGTTTTTCAAAAGGAAACTGTTAACGAAGAATAACATAGGATTTGGTAGCAAAACCCGAAGACCAAAACTAGGGGTTTCAAAGTAAGAGAGGCTCCTCCCACCCCAAGTTTGTGCAGTCGCAGATTCCAGAACAATAAATCGAGGTTCTAGGGTGGTCTCTACCCATAAACTCACCAAATGATTGATAAAAAAGACTATTTATACCAATTCTTAAAAATAGAACTACACATAGTTCGTAGTGAGTACTTAAGTACTCACTACCAACCAAGAACA
>JANZYY010000743.1 GCA_026419705.1 Fischerella sp. | reverse complement strand
CAGTAAAACCTTGGGTATATGTGTCTCTATCGCAACAATGGCAACATGTAGCCCAGATGCGAGCTTTGCTGGCACAAATTCCCTCAGACGCCAGTGTTTCTGCTACTACTTACCTTGTACCCCATCTGTCCAGCAGGCGAGAAATTCTTCGCTTGCCTGCCCTAGAATTACGTAATGATGCCAAAGAAGTCATAAAAGTAGATTATGCGATCGCCGACCTTTGGCAATTACAAAAATATCAAGCCGCATTTAAAAGCGATCGCCGCCTGTTGAAAGATTTGGTGATACTGATTGACCTGTTAACCAATAATCGTGAATATGGAATTATAGGCTTTCAAGATGGCGTTATTCTTTTAAAAAAAGCTGCCAGTTCGGACACACAAGCAACAGTAGCTTGGCTACAATTCCGTCAACAGTTGTCAGAAGGCAGAAGTTGATAATGCTTATTTCATCAAGCATTTAGTCTTCTTTTTTACTGTCTGGCTTCAGGTTGACTATATTGCAATACAACTCAGTTAGTAAAAAATCACGATCTCAGATACCCCATTATTTCCCTTCCCAAAGGGAAGCAGGGTCGATTCATTGTTTGTCGGAGAGCTTGCAACTCAGATTCGCTAGCAAAAAGCGTTAATATTATTACTTTTTGCAATTATGAAAAAAATCTAAAAAGTCAGCCAAAAACACTCATTGCCAGAACTAAACTTCTAAATTTAGATAAATTAATAATTTTAGAAATTTGTAAAGGCTAGGGGATTGCATCAAATGAAGATACTAGTACTGAGTTGGGAATATCCACCCCGTATTGTGGGAGGAATTGCGCGTCACGTATCGGAATTATATCCAGAACTGGTAAAGTTAGGACATGAAATCCACCTAATTACTCCTGAGTTCGGTCATGCACCCATGTATGAGGTAGTGGAAGGAGTGCGCGTGCATCGCGTTCCCGTCGCTGGCGGTAATGACTTTTTCCACTGGGTAGTGAACATGAATGAGAGCATGGGCAGTCATGGCGGAAAATTGATCTTGGAAGAAGGACCGTTTGATATTATCCATGCTCATGATTGGGTGGTGGGAGACGCCGCGATCGCCCTCAAGCATACGTTCAAAATCCCCCTGATTGCGACAATCCACGCGACTGAACACGGGCGCCATAACGGTATCTACACCGATACTCAACGTTATATAAATGGCAAAGAAGAATTATTAGCCTACAACGCTTGGCGAATTATTGTCTGCACTGAATACATGCGTCGGGAAGTAGAAAAAGCGCTACACAGTCCTTGGGATAAAATAGACGTTATTTATAACGGTATCCGCCCAGAAAAGAAACGCCATCACGAAGATTTCCACGCCCAGGATTTTCGCCGCCAATTCGCCGAGGACGGCGAAAAAATTGTTTACTACGTCGGTCGCATGACCTATGAAAAAGGTGTATCCTTGCTGCTAACTGCTGCTCCCAAGGTGCTGTGGGAGATGGGAGGCTACGTTAAGTTCGTGATTATTGGTGGTGGCAATACCGACCATCTCAAGAAACAAGCCTGGGATTTGGGAATTTGGCATAAATGTTATTTTACCGGCTTTCTCAGCGACGAATACTTGGATAAATTTCAAACTATCGCCGACTGCGCCGTGTTCCCCAGCCTCTACGAACCCTTTGGTATTGTGGCCTTAGAAAGTTTCGCCTCCCGCGTCCCCGTAGTAGTATCTGATACAGGAGGTTTTCCAGAAGTAGTGCAACATACGAAAACTGGCATTGTTACCTACACCAACAATCCTGATTCCTTAGCGTGGGGGATTTTAGAAGTGCTGAAAAATCCCGGCTATCGGCAATGGCTAATTGATAACGCTTACGAAGATTTAGAGCGAAGATTTAGCTGGCCGAAATTAGGCAAGCAAACAGAACAGGTGTATAAGCGAGTGGTGCAAGAGCGATCGCTTTCAGTGTGGTAGTAGTTTTGATGCAAGCAGACGCAAAGTTATATATTTGCGTCTTTTGTTTTGCATTGAAATTTGGCTTTATAATACCAATTTGAAGCAAAAATGCAACATATAACTTAATACTTTAAATTCCAAGCGGCAAAAGCTAAAGCACCCCAACCTGCGATCAAAGCTGCTCCTCCTACTGGTGTAATAGCTCCAAAAAATTTAATACCAGTTAAGCTCAGAGCATATAAGCTGCCTGAAAAAATTGCAATACCAATAATGAACAACCACCCACTTGCTAATAAGCTTGGTGGAGGAGATTCGACTCGACTTAGTAATAGTGCCGCAACCACCAGTGCCAGAGCATGATACATTTGGTAA
>JANZYY010000074.1 GCA_026419705.1 Fischerella sp. | reverse complement strand
AGATGTGTATAAGAGACAGGTTCTTGCTACTCAACTGGCTGCGCAAATGCAGGAATTGGGAGCAGCAGCAGTAATCTACACAGACATCCATCGTGATGGTACCCTCACAGGCCCGAATTTAGATGCTTTACGCGAACTAGCCGCCGCAGTGAATATTCCTATTATTGCCTCTGGTGGTATTAGTTCCGTCACCGATCTGCTGAGTTTGTTGGCATTAGAACCACAAGGCGTCACAGGTGTAATTGTTGGACGTGCCTTGTATACTGGTGATGTTTCCCTTCAAGAAGCAATACGGGCAGTTGGTTCTGGACGCATCCAAGACATACCACCCAATCTAGATTTTTCAGCATTTGCATGATCGTATCTTCCGGCACAAATAGAAAACTCAATTCTTGGTGTCTTGGTGACTTAGTGGTTCATTTACCCTGCCTTCAGTAGCGATTTCCAAAGCTTAATAAACTTTAACAGACTTAGAATCAGTTATTTTTTTTATTTTCCGGATCCAGAATTTCTGGCGGTGTAGTACAAGTTGTACAAAGTTAAAAATAAAATACCAAACTGCCATGACTCGCCGCCGAAAAATTCCTGTCACCAACAAACCAAAAACTGAATCTGGTAGTACCAAGTTTAAACAAGCTCAAAACAATCAAAACCAGAACAACTCTAAGCCCGAAACAGCCTGAATTGAGCAATAATTAAATGCTCAGACACCAGGGAGTATAGAGAATCACCTGTACCAAACATTTAGAGAAAGAGTAGAAGTTATCTTTTTGATTGATAATCAGTTTGAATTTTTAATTTTGATAATGGGTTTCCTCTTTTGTAGAGACGCTGTTTATGCGTCTCTATTTTCTGATTAATGATCTGAGAAGAAAGTTCTTCTATTTGCTCAGTTTGTTTTTTAATAATTTCTGACCGAAGAAAGGCAGAGGGCTTTTATGTTTAAGGATAAATTATTTCCTCTGCCAAAAAGGTCTCAAGCCCCTAAATTTATTTATGAACAAAAGTAAGAAAATGTATTTCAGCGAGTAGGCGCAAAAAAATACGGTGTCCTTATTAAATCCCCTAAATTTATTTTATGGGGATTTCCTTCTGCCTTCTGCCTCCTGCCTTCTTAAAATGATTGTATTTTCTTAATTCATCTTAAGAATTATTCACCAATGCCATTAAAGTTTTTGCTTGCTGAGATATTGCTTGCCAATTACCAGTTTCGACGAACTGTTTGGGAAATAATTGACTGCTCAAACCCACAGCGATCGCTCCTGCTTGCAAAAATTCCCGAGCATTTTCCAGGGTAACGCCGCCAGTGGGAATTAAAGGAATGTGACCCAGTGGTCCTTGTAAACTTTTGATATAGCTTACTCCTCCCACTGCTTGTATAGGAAACACTTTCACGCAAGTTGCACCGTAGTGCCAAGCAGTGACAATTTCTGTAGGAGAAAGCGCTCCTGGAATAATAGGTATATTTTTAGCAACCGCTGCTTGAATCATATCTGGGTCAACGTGGGGTGTAAACAGAAATTGTGCCCCAGCGGCAATTGCTTGGTGTAGATGTTCTAAATTTAACAGCGTGCCAGTACCGATCGCACAACTGGGTAGTTCGGAGCGGAGTTTGCCGATCAGTTCTGGAGCATTGGGGCTGTTCCAGGTAATTTCAATGAACTGCATTCCTCCAGAAGCCACAGCCAAAGCCATTTGGCGTCCCAGATTGAGTTCGGGTGCGCGGATAACTGCGATCGCTCGGTATTTTTTCACCAGCGTTAACCAAGAATGATCGGACATAATTCATAATTTATAACTAATAGTTAAACAAAATATCTTTAATATTTAAATCAATAATAGTTTCCTTTAGAAATTGACATTTTACAAAAATAGTGCATCTGGATAAACATGAAGAAGTAAGAAGAATCATGTCAAAAGATTGTCCGAGGTAGCAACGTATGCTCGCACTCACTTCGTTGCCTGAAAATACCAAATTGCCAGGTCGCCTGACCATGCAAACAGTAGAGATTGGCACTGAAACAGTAGCCATTCGCTCTCTTGATTGGGATCGCGATCGCTTTGATATCGAGTTTGGATTGCAAAACGGCACAACCTACAATTCATTTCTGATTCAAGGTGAAAAGACAGCCCTCGTTGACACCTCTCACCGCAAGTTTCAGCAGTTGTATTTGGATGTGTTAAACGGGTTAATCGACCTCTCCACACTAGACTATTTAATTATTAGCCATACCGAACCCGATCATAGTGGACTGGTTAAAGAGGTGTTGCAGTTAGCTCCCCAAGTGACGGTAGTAGGGGCAAAAGTTGCCATCCAATTTCTGGAAAATATGGTGCATCAGCCATTTCCATCTCTAATAGTTAAGAATGGCGATCGCCTGGATTTAGGCAACGGGCATCAGTTAGAATTTGTTTCTGCCCCCAATCTTCACTGGCCCGACACTATTTTTACATATGATGCCAAAACCCGCATCCTCTTTACTTGTGATGCATTCGGGATGCATTATTGCGACGATCGCACCTTTGATGAAGATCCAGACCTAATTGAAGCTGACTTTAAATATTACTACGACTGCCTGATGGCTCCTAATGCTCGTTCCGTACTGTCCGCGATCAAGCGGATGGAAAAATTAGACATCTGTACAATTGCCACAGGACACGGACCTTTATTGCAACATCACCTGTCAGACTGGGTGAATCGCTACCAGCAATGGAGTCAGGAACAGACAAAGGTAGATACTCTTGTCGCTCTGTTCTACTCTGAAGATTACGGATACAGCGATCGATTAGCAAGGGCAATCGCTCATGGCATCACCAGAAATGGGGTAGTCGTGGAATTAGTAGACTTAAGTACAGCTGAACCCCAGGAAGTGCGGGAATTGGTAAACCAAGCGGCGGGTTTGGTTATTGGCATGCCATCTCAGTCCGATCGAAACGCCCATGCCGCTTTAAGTACTATTCTCGCAGCCGCACACAACAAGCAAACGGTGGGACTGTTTGAAACTGGTGGTGGGGAAGATGAGCCAATTTATCCTCTACGAAACAAGTTCCAAGAAATAGGACTGACCGAAGCTTTTCCCCCAATTCTAGTTAAAGAACCGCCGACGCAGATAATTGAACAGATGTGCGACGAAGCGGGAACTGACATCGGACAGTGGTTAACTCGCGATCGCACGATCAAGCAAATCAAAGCCTTGGATAATAACTTAGAACGGGCATTGGGACGATTGAGTAGTGGACTCTATATTATTACCGCCCACAAAGGAGACGTTAGCAGTGCGATGTTAGCCTCTTGGGTAATGCAAGCAAGTATGAATCCTCTAGGAGTCGCCATTGCGGTTGCCAAAGATCGGGCAATTGAATCATTACTCCACATCGGCGATCGCTTTATTCTCAACGTCCTAGAGGAAAACAACTACCAAAGTTTAATGAAACACTTCCTCAAGCGTTTCTCTCCTGGTGCAGATCGGTTTGCAGGTATCAAAACCTATGCCGCTAACAATGGCTGTCCAATTCTAGCAGATGCCCTCGCCTATATGGAATGTGAAGTCACGACGCGAATGGAATGCAGCGACCACTGGATTATTTACAGTAACGTACACACCGGCAGAGTTGCCAAACTAGACTCCCTCACCGCCGTCCACCACCGCAAAGTTGGAAATCATTATTAAGAAAGGCAGGAGTCAGAACTCAGGAGACAATATTAATTCTCCCCCAGAACCCCACCTCCCCATCAATTTTACGGAGTCCTTTACATGATCGGATTACTCAAAAACTTGCCAACTAAACCCGTGAAGCGGGAAAGTTGGCTAAATCTGGGTCGAATCGTGCAAACACTGGAACTGATTCAGGACTTGATTGTAATTTCACTGTGCATTGGGCTATTTAGCTTTATGGTGCTACAAATTAGCACCATGTTCCTTTCTCTCATCCCCCCCATCCAGTTCCACGTGGTCACGGCAGATATCCTGTCGCTGCTGATTTTAGTAGAGTTATTCCGCCTGCTGATCATCTACCTACAAGAGCAACGAGTTTCTATTGGTGTTGCTGTAGAAGTTTCGATTGTTTCTGTCTTGCGAGAAATGATCGTGCGAGGCGTATTAGAAACTTCGTTTATGCAAGTTTTAGCCGCCTGTGCTTTTTTACTCGTGTTAGGCATATTAATGGTCCTCAGAGTTTGGCTTCCTCCAACTTTTGAAGGCATCGATCCTGAACAACAAGTCTCAAAGCGACACAAAAAGCGCCTCGCCCAAGAAATGCTTGAAATGAACGGTCATTAGTCACAAACAACCAACAACCAACAACCATCACCAACAAATTTCTATGCAAACCTTAACTCCTACAACCACCCGCCCTCGTGACGTTCAAGTTGCTGAAATTAGTACCAATACCCTAGTTTTGCGATCGCGGACTTGGGAACGTCTCAAGTTTGAAGTTGAATATGCCCGCCAAAAAGGAACGACAGCTAATTCCTATCTGATCCAAGCCGATCGAACTGCTTTAATTGACCCTCCAGGTGAATCTTTTACTCAGATTTTCTTACAGGAACTCAACAAACATCTGGATTTGACGCAGTTAAATTACGTCGTTCTCAATCACGTCAATCCAAATCGGATGGCAACTCTGAAAGTCCTCCTCGAACAAGCACCCCAAGCCAAGATAGTCTGTTCTAAACCTGCTGCTAATGTTGTGAAAACGACTTTCCCTGACTGGGAGTCAAAAATTCAACTCGTCCGTTCGGAAGATACTCTCGATTTGGGAGGAGGACACCAACTGCAATTCGTGAGTGTAAGGACCCCCCGTTGGGCAGATGGGCTGTGTACTTTCGACCCCGCTACCCGCATTCTTTACACAGACAAGTTGTTTGGGGTTCATGTCTGTAGTGATGTTCTTTTTGATGAGGACTGGAAGCAATTGGATGCGGATCGCCGCTACTATTTTGACTGTCTCCACGCTACCCAGGCCAAACAAGTTGAAGCAGCCTTAGAAAAATTAGCACCTTTAAAAGCCAAATTTTACGCTCCCGGTCACGGTCCCATCGTCCGCTACAGTCTCAGCCGCTTTACTTATGATTACCGTCAATGGTGTCAGAAACAAAAAACCCAGGATTTGCGCGTTGCTTTGCTTTATGCTTCTGCTTACGGTAACACGGCTACCTTAGCACAAGCGATCGCCCAAGGATTAATTCAAAATGGAATTGCTGTTGAATCTATTAACTGCGAACTGGCAGAACCAAGTGAAATTAGCCGCGCGGTCGAAGCTTGTGATGGCTTTATCATTGGTTCTCCCACGTTGGCTGGTCATGCACCCACCCAAATTCAAACTGCTTTGGGGATTGTCCTCTCAGCAGCAGCGAAAACAAAGCTGGCGGGAGTCTTTGGTTCCTATGGCTGGAGTGGCGAAGCCATCGATTTAATTGAAAGCAAATTACTAGATGCCAATTACCATTTAGGGTTTGATACCATCCGCGTTCGCTTCAGTCCTACCGAGTTTACTTTACAGCAGTGTCAGGATGCAGGCGCAGAATTTGCCCAAGTCTTGAAAAAGAAGAAAAAGCTTCGCACCCCACGCCAAGCCCTAACAGAAGCACAAGTTGACCGAACAGAGCAGGCGGTTGGGCGGATCGTAGGTTCTCTGTGCGTCCTCAGTACCCGACGTGGTGATAGTTACTGCGGTATCCTTACCTCTTGGGTATCTCAAGCTACCTTCAATCCCCCTGGTTTGATGATTGCCATTGCCCAAGATCAAAATGCAGATGCGATTATTCATCCAGGCGATCAATTTGTTCTCAACATTCTCAAGGAAGGACGCAATCTGCGACGACACTTTTCCTACCGCAGCATCCCAGGAGCAAATCCTTTTGCTCAGCTATCAACCCAAACCGCCAAAAATGGTTGCTTAATTCTTAGTGATGCTCTCGCCTATCTAGAATGCACTGTTCAAAAACGCATGGAATGTGGCGATCGCTGGCTAATCTATGCAACTGTAGATGAGGGGAAAGTCCTAGATCCAAACGGCGTTACCGCAATCCAACACCGCAAATCAGGTAGCTATTATTAACTAGGAGGACGGGGAGCAATACAGTTCAATTAAGGTTTTGATTCCTCCTAGACCGTACCAAAAATTCATGACTACTGAATCGATGCTCCAGCACCACCCTCTCCCGAACTCGCACTTAGGGTTGGGGAGGGGCCTTATCTATGTGTCGCACTCTTTTTTCAAATTGGTATAAACAACTAAAAATAATTTTGCTAGTATCCAATACTTTTTGCCTATTCCTCGCTCCTTATTGCCAACATTCAGGAGTTATATCTATTTTATCCAGAGACTTACTAGAATTAAGTCGCTAGTAGGATGGGAAAAAAATAATGAATTTTTATGCTTATCAACAGATACTTGCAAATTTTTGGTAATAGTTATTATGCCCCTCTACAAACTTACAGATTTCGATCCTAATTACCAAGACACTTTTGGTGGCAATGATATCAAAGGTTTGTCTCTTTATACTGAAGGAGAAACTAGGGTTGGTACAGTTATAGATGCACTAGTAGACCCAGAGGGACATTTTCGCTATTTAGTTATTGATAGTGAATTTGATGCTAATAAAAAAATAATATTACTTCCAGTCGGTCTTTCTCGTATAGATTATAATCTTCAGCGCGTTTATGTTGATGGACTAAGTAGAGAACAATTGCAAAATTTGCCTGAATACAGAGATGACATAGCTATTGATTACGATTATGAAGAACAAGTACGCAGAGCTTATCGTACTCCAGACAGCAATATTACCCACAATCGTGATACATATAGTTACCAACAAGACGCAAACCTGTACAATTTGAACGAGCATAAACATCAAACTTTGAAGTTATACGAAGAAAGGTTAATTGCTCGCAAAAACCGTATCAAAACGGGAGAAGTAGCAGTTGGTAAACATACTGAAACTGAAACAACACGGGTTTCAGTCCCAATAGAAAAAGAGCGAGTTGTGATTGAGCGCGTTCCTGTTACAGAACTAGAAATGGTAGTTGACTCCAATGAAGTTCAGTTTCAAGAAGGGGAAGTAGCACGTATAGAAATCTACGAAGAAACACCTGAAATTTATAAAGAAGCTTTCGTACGTGAAGAAGTGCATGTCAAGAAAGTTGTAGATAAAGATGTTGTTGAAGCTGAAGATACAATTCGTCGTGAAGAGCTAGATATTAAAACTGAAGGTGATTTACCCTTAGGTAAAAATAATATAAAAGAAGTTGATCTGACTTAAGAGGTATCGATTTTGTCGAAACCTTTCTACTAAATATAAACCATCAGACAGAGAAGATGTTTATCTCTGTCTTGATTTAATCCAGAGCTCGTAACTAAGTCAAAAATAAATATAAAATAGCAGAAATCAATACCTTGAGACAACTCGGCAATACTCAGATAATTTGAGTTGAAAAAAATATAATAAATACACCTATTGATTCCATGCAAAATTAGCTAAATATTTCGTGAGAAAGAGAGAATAAATTCAAACTTTTATTAGCCTAGAATTGAAAACAAAAATAGTCATAGAGGAATGAGCATGGCTCTTTACAAATTAACAGATTTTGACCCTAATTACCGAGATAATTTTGGTGGTAATGACATCAAAGGAATGGGCGTCTACACAGAAGGTACTGATGAAAAGATTGGTACAGTATCTGATGTTCTAGTAGATGAAGAAGGTCATTTTCGCTATTTGGTAGTGGATTTGGGCTTTTGGATTTTTGGCAAGAAAGTCTTGTTACCAGTTGGTCGTTCCCGCATAGACCAGCATAGCGATCGCATCTATGTCGTAGGTATGACTAGAGAGCAAGCAGAAAATTTACCTGAATACAATGAGCGCCAAACTGTTGATTACGATTATGAAGAACGGGTACGTGGCGTATACCGTACTTCTCCAGTAGAAGCATCAGCACCCCTAGAAGCATCAGCGCCCCTGGAAGGTGCTACAGGTGTAGCTAGTCAGCCAACTTCTACAGCATATACTCCCGCTACTCCTGCGGCTACTCCTACCTATGACCCCAACACCTATAACTACGATCGAGAACCGTCTTTGTTTGGGATGAATGAACAGAATCATCAAACTCTCAGACTGTACGAAGAACGCTTGATCGCCAACAAGCAGCGTCGGAAGGTCGGCGAAGTAGCAGTTGGTAAACACGTTGAAACAGAAACTGCACGGGTTGAAGTTCCAGTTGAAAAAGAGCGAGTCGTGATTGAGCGAGTCACCCCACAAGATGCAGGTAGACCAGCTGCTCCCGGCGAAGCGAGCTTTCGTGAAGGCGAAGTTGCTCGCATGGATCTCTATGAAGAAACTCCTGACATTCACAAAGAAACCGTGGTGCGTGAAGAAGTCAGAGTCAGAAAGGAAATAGAAACAGACACAGTTGAAGCTCAAGACACAATTCGTCGAGAAGAATTGGATGTAGATGCTCCCAATCGTCGCATTGATCGACGAGATGTGTAGAGCAATACCTTGATTTAGTCTATGGTCAAGAGGTTGCAGCAGAACTTCCTCAACTTTTGCTACAACTAAGTGCAGTTTTGCGTAAAATCGTAGCGATATAAAATGCTCCAGGAACGCAATGAAAGGCTGTACTAAGTTGGATGCAAATCGCCACTACAGAACTGGAAAATAGTCATTGGCGACAAGGTGAACTTGAGAAATTATTTTCCCAGTACCTAATACTCTGTACCCAGTCTCCTTCATAAGTTACAGGTAAAGCTTTTTTCTCAGCTTTGCCTGTAATGAATCATGCTGACATTACAAACAGCAAAACGACTGCTGATGAAAATATTTCTTGATTCTGATTTTTTTAAAATTCAAATAATAATATTATTATTGTATACATGGAAAATTTTTGTAATACAAAATATCAAATAAATCATAACAGCTTGCTTGCTCATCTGAAAAGAAAAATCAGAAACTTGGCCGTATTTGCTCGACAAGGTCAATTAGTGGGAATGGTGAAAGATTTGCTTGTAGATGCTCATCAGCAACTTAACATTATGGTTTCTCAGATTGGAGAACAAAAAAATCAGCAAGTCGAAGACATCCATCGTTACTTTTTATTGCCGAGCAAATTAATTGGCAAAATTAACATAGTGACAAAATCGGTTTTACTAAATATAGACAAACTAGTTACAGAGTATATGTCTGAATATCCACAATCAGAAATAACAACCACTAGTAAAAATCTAGAAATGTCTCAAGAACAAGTAAATCTCAATAATCAAAATACTGTTGCAGAACATCCTTCTTTAGGAGAACACCCTCAAGAAGAAATTATTCGTTTACTAGGAGAAAGATTAAAAGTTGACAGGAACAAACGGAAAGTTGGTGACGTAATTATTCGCAAACAAATCGAAACACGGATGGTACAAATTCCAGTCCGGCGTGAAAAACTGATTGTTGAACAAGTTAGTCCAGAATACAAACAACTTGCAGAAATTAACTTAGGTCAAGAAGAACTGGCTGAGGAACTTACTAGTATCGAATTAACTACACCAGAAAGACAAAAACATGATATCTCTGGTGGTCTGACTATCAGTGGTGACTTCAATTCGCCTAAAATTGCTAGTTTACTGTTAAATGCGATCGCCCTAGAGCGAAATCATGGATGTAAAAAGGTGAGCGTTACCATTACAGTTGAAGATGAGGAACAAAAGCAGAAATATCAGGAATGGTTTGAACGTACATCAATTGATCCAAAACACAACTAAAAGCGACTAGGGATTAGGGACTGGGGCATCGGTAAGAAAACCAATGCCCAATGCCCAATCCCCAATTCCAATCCCCTATCCCTAGTCCCCTCTACTCACAGCAAAGGCAACAAGATTTCAAACTCAGTACCTAGACCAACCTTTGAAATAAAATTAAATTTACCTCCATGTCTTGCTGTAATAATTCGATAACTTACTGCCAGGCTAGTTTCTTTATTAGTCCTTTTCTCTACAGAAAAAGATTCAATAATTTGCTGTTGTAATTCCTGAGACATTCCTGGACCATTATCAGTAATGCGCACAGAAATCCAGCGAGAATCGAGAGCTTGTGGAGTAATCGCTGTTTGAGAAATGACTGCTGTAGTAATCTGTATTTGGGGTTTCTTAGGTTCATTTATAGAATCTATAAACTGCTGTCGCACTGCTTCATCGAGTAAAGAATCGACAGACTGACTTAAAATATTCATAAATGCTTGGTGTAATTGTCCAATAAAACAATAGACTGGAGGTAAACTTCCATAGTTTGTAATAATCTCAATTTCTCCTTTAATTCGGCTATTTATTAGTAATAAAATATTGTTGATACAGGCATGCAAATCTGCAGGTTTGGGATAGACTTCATCAATATGACAGAAGTTTTGTAAACTAATCACCAGTTTTTTTAAACGTTCCGTTCCGATACGTATACTAGCAATCGTTCTTGATAAATCTTGTTCTAAAAAATCAAATTCTATCTCTTCTTTGAGAGAAGTAATTTCTTCCGATGGAACTGGCATTTTTTGTTCGTAAGCTGTGATGAGTTTTAGCAAGTCTTGGCTGTAATTAGAGATATGAGTTAAGTTTCCCCAGATAAAATTTACTGGATCTAAAATTTCATGAGCAATTCCATCTACCAAACGTCCTAGGCTTGCCATTTTATCATTCTGAATCATTTGAGCTTGGCTGCGTTCATAACGTACTTGAGTTTCTATACCGCGAATTTGCCAAGAAGCAATATTTAATTGCTGGACATCTAACAATTGGTAGGTATTACGTGTAGTTTGCACAACTAGCGGTTCTGCGACAAATTCAGGCGATCGCCTTAATGTCAGCTGCATAGCCCTCAAAATTGGCGTAGTCTCAGGAAGCACCAAAATCGATGTGCGCGCATAGCTGTAGAGAATACTTAAAGCTTGGTTAAAAAATAATTCTTGTCCGTAAGGGCGAATTAAAAATTCCAGCAATCGTCGCCGCGAAATCATACCAGCATACTTTCCTTGTTCTACCAAGATTGCTCCTGGCAGTAGCGGATATTTTTCAAAAATTTTCGCCACCTCCACGCCTGTACAGCTTGTTTCTACCTGGAAGTTGTATAGCTGTAACTCCTGGAGAGTAGAGTCTAAATTGAGATCGCGATCGCTACCAGCAGACAATAATGGTGGTGATATTTCCGAACGAAATTCCTGTACCACTGGACACTCCAGCTTTTACAAAACACGCAAATCAATCAGCCAATATTCTAGCGCCTGCAACTTCTCGTCGGAGAGATTGGATAAAAAGGATACAGGAGATACCGTGAAAAGCTGAACGCTTCACCTGGGGTTGTTTTTTTGGTACTAATGTACTAATACAAGCTTACTCTCAATCGATATCAACATCTTTATTGCTTCTAGCTGGTGATTGCTTTACAAGTCAGGGAATTATATGTATAAAGCGACTCATTGCTTACCAAGACAATCTGTCAAAACCGATTGTCAAATAGATGATTGTATAGCAATACTAAGAGGGAATATGGAAATTAAATAAGGGTTTGGATCTGTAGCAAAACCTCCAAAACCCCAGTATGTGTATGTTAAGCAAGAAGCAAATTGCTGTTGGTACATGCTTTCAGAGGACGAAACACATGTACCAATTCCTGAAAAAGCTTTGACAAAACAGATTTGCATACTTTAGCTGATAAACCTTACATTCTCCGCTCAGGAATTACTTTCTCTGGATGTTCTAAGTTATGAGCAGCTGAATCAGCAACTTACAATTACAGTCAGCCCTGGAGAAACACAAGCAGTATTTTGTAAGATTTACAATCCAGTAACTTATCAAGCTATAGATATTAATTGGGATGAACACAATCAGATTAACTGACAAGCTTTAGAGTAAAGAGTCACTCAAAAAATTAACCAAATTTCCCAATCAAATCAACAACCAAATCAAGTACCAACACCAATATCAGCCATGACAACAACGACTGAATTATGTGCAAAGATGATGGCTCAAACTGACGTATATTTAAAGCACTTGGGCTGGAACGAGGAACAGGGAAGACAATATTTACAGCAAAAATACGGCAAGCACTCCCGCCTTTGACTTACGGATACTGAAATGTTTGACTTTACAATCGCGATTTTTGAGACAGTACGCACTCAAGCGATCGCCCCAACAAAAACTTGCTAACTCAGAGTTAGTAACTCACTAGCCCTCATATACATGGCGTAGTGGTCTATCGCATTAGTTTTGATAAGTTGTGAAAGTTTGTAGTTAGGGCTTTATACCAATTCTCAAAAATAGAACTGCACATAGTTTGTAGTGAGTACTTAAGTACTCACTACCAACCAACAACATTTGTAGTCATTTTTTGGAGAAACAAACCTCTGATAATTAGTGCGATGAATCAGGAGTCAGGCAATTCGATTGAGTACTAGAAATTCAGAAGGGTTAAAGGGATTGTTTCCCCTTCCTCCTTTACCTTTTCCCCTTTCCCCTTTAACCCTCCCTTTAACCCTATTATTGAGCACGGCAGAATTTCCGTTCGTTATCGTGCTGCGGGTCCTGCCAAGAATAAGCAAAATGGCTCACTCCCCTTAGTTGGGATGCAAATTGACGCATTGCTTGCATTTGTGCTTCTAGTGGTGGACGACCATTTATACTCTTACCCCACTGGCCGGCGATAGCAGGAATAATCTGAGTTCCTGGTTTTGCTTGGGACAAAACTTGCTGTACTTGCGTCGCAATACAATTGACATTACCGCAACTAGCATAGGACATGGGATGCCACTCAAATGAACTTGGGAACCTATCCCAAGGTTGCAAGCGAGAATCATAACCTTTGCCAACAGTTTGATTACCATCTGGGAAAAACACTACCCCTGTGGGAATACCAAGCTGTTGGGCTGGATAAGCAGCTAAATTGACAAAATCTAGAATACCTTGCATGGCATGGGCTACAGAGAGTTGCCATAATTCCGATTGCAGTTGTGATTGTCTTTGTTGTGGAGGAATAATCGCCTTTTTTTGTGCTGGCGGCTTTTGCCCTATAGATGCTGCTTGCGCTTGTCCTGGAGTTGGGGTTTGCACGACTGGTGGCGTGCGACCCTGCCACATGGGTTCTCCTTCTAGAGGATAAAGTTTATCAACTTCGCTAATATCTCCCACCGTTACGTATCCCTTGCTTAAAAAGCGGCGGATTAATTCCAAGCCTTTGTAATTCTGCGCTCTTTGAAATAATGCTTGTTGAGTGCTTTCACTATAAAGCCACAAATCTGTAACCTTGGTGGCGATAGAATCGCTTCCTGCTTGTCGTGGATAGCGCACGTAATCAAATAGCACCCCATCCGGACGACGCCGCAAAATCTCCTGTACCATCTGATAGTAGTCGCGTTTTGCTTGTAAGCTGTAG
>JANZYY010000742.1 GCA_026419705.1 Fischerella sp. | reverse complement strand
ACCAAAACCATTAAAACCATTGACCAGACGCGATATATCGCGTCTGGTCATCCGAATTCGTAGCGCTCTCCTACTATCCCACTCTCCCCATCTGTCCATCTGTCCAAACGGGAAAATTAATCGCCTCACAGCTTACTCAGCGTTGTGCTAATTCAGGAGTACGCCCTTTCAAACCGATCATCAACTTGAGAGTATATACTCTTAACACTGGCACTCGCCTCAGGATCGATAAACCCAGCCGACGAACTAGCATCACAGGCAAGAAATTGTTAGAAAATACTCTGTCTAACAAGTCAGTAAAACCTAATATAGTTAGGTTCTCTCGCTTACGCCAGCGTTCGTAGCGTTTGAGTATTTGAATGTTGCCAATATCTTCACCAGCTTGATGGGCTTGTTGTATTACCTGTGCCAAAGCTGCTGCATCCCGTATGCCTAAATTTAAACCTTGACCGCCGACGGGATGACAATTGTGTGCTGCATCTCCTACTAAAGCCAATCGGTGTAAAGCATAACGATCGCTTTGCATCAGTTGTACTTGAAAAATAAAGCGATCGCCGAGTAGTTCCAATTTGCCCATTTGATCGCCAAAACGACGGGTTAATTCTCTTAAAAATTGCTCATCATCTAAAGCACACAGGGCTTTTGCTTCCTCGTGGGGTGCAGTCCAAACAATCCGGCAGCGATTCCCTGGCAAAGGTAGAATTGCAAACGGGCCGCTAGACCAGAATTTTTCGTAGGCGGTGTTGTTGTGAGATTTCTCTGGTTTGACAAATGCGACAATACAAGATTGCCAGTATTTCCAGCCACGGGTTTTTATTCCAGCAGCCTGACGAATCGGCGATCGCGAACCATCCGCAGCGACCAATAATTTGCTGCGCACTGTCCGTAATTCTCCTGCTACTTTGATATCTATTGCTACTTTATCTTGGTGGTAATGCGTATTTACCACTTCCGCCGGACATAGATAGGTGACATTCGGGCAGTCTTGAATAAACTCCCGCAATGGGTATAATAGTGCTTGGTGTTCTGCTACGTAGCCCAGATCTGTTGTATTGATATCTGCTGTTGTAAACTCTACTACATCTGGGTAATCAGCCTCAGAAAGGCGGACGCGACGGTAAATTTCAATGTGGGGCAATATTTTGTCCCAAACTCCAATGCCTTGGTAAATTAGCGCCGACAGCATGTGTACGGCATAAGCTTGTCCCTTAGCTACTGCTGCTGATTCTACCTTCGCTTCAATCAACAGCACACTCAACCCAGAATCTTTTAAAGCAGAGGCTAAGGTCAAGCCGATGATTCCACCGCCGACAATCACCAAATCGTAATCGTGTCCCCGTTTGTCTGTAGCTACTTGGTTTGGGGAAATAGTTTGTAAAAGCTGTGCTTGCGCCATTGTTAAGACAAATTACAGCATTTTTTATTATTTTTACGCGATCGCGTTGTAGAGGGCAAGCCGGGAGTGGGGAAGTGGGAGATGGGGAGGTGGGGTGATGGAGGGAGTGGGAGAGTGGGAGAGTAGGAGATGGGGAGAAGGGAAGAATAACAACTAACAACTAACAACAAACCACTAACCAATGACAAATGACTAAGCCATCACAGCCATTAGTTGTTCTGGCATTTCAAAATTAGCAGTGACGCTTTGCACATCATCCAAGCTTTCCAGAGTATCAATTAATTTCAACAGCGATCGCGCCTGATCTGGATCGCTGACTTCTACATTGTTACTGGGAATCCAGCGCAATTCGGCATCACTCACCTGAAAGCCATGTTCTTTTAGGGTTTGGTTGAGGTTTTCTAAATTTGTCACCTCAGTGAATACCTCAGCAGTTTGAGCTTGTGTCATTTCGTAAGACTCAGCACCGCCTTCTAGAGATGCTTCTAAAAGCTTTTCTTCGTCTTCTACTCCCTCAACAGTACAAACACCTTTTTGAGTAAACATCCAGCTAACGCATCCTGTTTCACCAAGATTACCACCATTTTTACTAAAAGCTGCACGCAAATCAGCTGCTGTACGATTGCGATTATCTGTGAGGGCTTCAATTAAGATCGCAACTCCTCCAGGTCCATAACCTTCGTAACGAATTGTTTCCAGCTGAGAACCATCGCCTTCAAAAGTACCTGCACCTTTAGCGATCGCCCTTTCAATATTTTCATTAGGTATGCCAGCTGCTTTTGCCTTTTCTATTGCTGTGCGAAGTTGAAAATTCCCTGCTGGATCTGGGATACCACTTCTGGCAGCAACGATAATTGCACGTGAAAGCTGAGTGAATGTCTTACCCTTTTTTGCGTCCGCTACAGCTTTCTGGCG
>JANZYY010000741.1 GCA_026419705.1 Fischerella sp. | reverse complement strand
GTGTATAAGAGACAGACTTAATTCCCCAGGGCTATGCCATTTATGCCTTTGACCTGCGGGGACATGGACGTTCAGCCGGACAACGAGGGCATATCAATGCTTGGGCTGAGTTCCGAGAAGACTTACATACCTTTTTAACGCGAATTCAGGAACGAACAACTAATTGTGCTTGCTTTGTATGGGGACACAGCCTGGGAGCAGTGATCGCCCTAGACTATGCCTTGCATTTTCCAGAAAGCTTGCAGGGAATCATCTTGACAGCCCCAGCTATAGGAAAGGTGAATGTTCCAGCACTCAAAGTTGCCTTAGGACGAATGCTCTCGCGAGTTTGGCCGAACTTCAGCTTGAAAGTAGGCATTAGGCGAGGCGTGAGTTCACGAGATCCGAAAGTAATCGCTGCTCATGCCCAAGACCCACTGCGCCATGAATACGGTAGCGCCCGACTGGCGACAGAGTTTTTCGCGGCAAAAAAGTGGGTGGAAAGCCATGCATCTGATTTGCGAGTTCCTTTGTTGATTTTACATGGAAGTGCAGACTTGGTATCCTCTCCAGAGGGCAGTTTGGCTTTTTTTCAACAAGTGACTTTTCCCGATAAAGAACATTACGTTTATCCAGGTGACTATCATGACCTCCACTTAGACATCAATTATCAAGATATACTTGCGGACTTAGGAAATTGGCTGGAACGACACTTAAATGGAGAAATTAACTACCAGTCAGTAGTTTGTCAAATAAAAACTCCCTCCTTACATTCTGAAATGATGAATTTCTAGCTGCGTTTTTTGCGAAAAAGATACAAAAGTGGATTTTGATCCCCATATGATCTACATTAATAATATGTAGTTATTGCATCGTTTAAAGACATTTAAACAGGACAAAAGCAAAGCCTTAAAAAACTAATTCGGTTATGAATAGATACCAAACTCAAAGGAGATATTAGTCAAAAAAAGGACTCAGGGTTCGGAAGTTGTCATCCAGGATATATACCTAATTAAATAGGTTGGCATAAATAAAATATTGATTGTGAAGATTGTTAGTAGTTGGTGGTTGGTAGTTAGTGGTTAATTACTAACTACTAACTATTAACACCAACCTAGGTGAGGTATGTTTTGCAGACGGTTACTTATTGTTTTGGAATTGAAGTAAGCAAAATTGGATAAATTTTGCTCCATCAAAAATGATTCGTTGGTAGTTGTTTGTTGGTTGTTGATTGATTGACCTCACTTTCATTACCAAGTTAAATCTGGTAACGAAAATGAGAGCCAGAGGCTTTCTGAGTTGAATAGGACAAGATAGCAGTTGGTAAATACAAATAACAAACCACAAACAACCAGTAACTGATGTGGAAGAGTTTCAAGCTTTTCTTGGACAAAATGTTGTGGTCAGATCGGATACATAAAGCTCCTGCCAACTCTGGAGAAGTTTTGCTAGGGCGTACTTTACCTTCATTATTGGATGAGGCGTGTTCTCGTTTTCCCAACTCTCACGCTTTGAATCAATGGACAGAAACAGGTTGGCAATCTCTATCTCAGCAAGCATTTCAAAGTGCGATTGAAGAAGTAGCGCTAGGTCTGTTGGATTTTGATTTAGAAAAGGGCGATCGCGTTGCTCTATTGATGCACAACGATATCAACTTCTGCATAGCTGACATGGGTTGTTTGCTAGCCGGTTTGGTTGATGTGCCAATCGACCTGACTCAGACAATTGAAAACATAATTTTTATTTTGCGGCATGCAGAAGCAAAGGTACTAATTATTTCTAATCTAGACTTGCTCGCTCGAGTTGTGCCTTATTTTGGGAATACGCCCGAGCTGAAGACAGTGATAGTTGCTGATGTTCCTGCTGATTGGCAGCAGATACGTTCGCAAATATTAACCAGTCAATCAAATAGTTATGCGCAGGACAACAGCCAAGGCAGTTTTCCAGAGACAGAATGTTTGCGTATTCCCAAGTTTCCTTCGCCAGCTAATTTAGAGCAACCATACCCAGAAATTCCCCAATGTATTCAAGTCTGTTCGCTCTCAGAAATTCGTGCGAAAGGGCAAACTCTGATTTCTGAAAGCAAGCAACAGCAACTGCGCTCGATAGTGACAGCAAAAGATCTAGCCACTATTATTTATATTCCCGGAGCGCAGGGAGAGCTGTTGGGAGTAATGTTGACCCATGAAAATCTTTCCGCCAATGCGCTGGCAATATTTACAGGCATTCCCAACATAGAATTCGGTGCCAAGGAGGTGGTACTTTCATTTTTGCCGCTAACACATATTTTTGCCCGGGTTCTGCTGTATGGTCATATCAACTATGGGCATAGCA
>JANZYY010000740.1 GCA_026419705.1 Fischerella sp. | reverse complement strand
TCAATTTGCTCGGACCGTTGGTAAATCCTTTACGTCCAACAGGACAGGTAATAGGGGTGTTCGATGCTAAGTTGTTAGTCACAATTGCTCAAGCTTTACAGCAACTAGGTACGTACAAGGCGATTGTGTTGCATGGGCGAGAAAAACTTGATGAAGCAGGCTTGGGTGACATAACTGACTTGGCGGTTTTATCTGGGGAGGAGGTAAAGCTAACGACGGTGAATCCTTGGGAATTGGGTTTAACCCCTGCTCCCGTAGCAGCACTGAGAGGAGGTGATGTCCGGGAAAACGCGGAAATTCTCAAAGCTGTACTGCAAGGCAAAGGAACACAAGCACAACAGGATGTAGTGGCGTTAAATGCTGCATTAGCCTTGCAAGTAGGTGGTGCCATACCAATGTTGGATCACGCTCAAGGCTTAAAAGTGGCTAAGGATATTCTCCAAAGTGGTGCGGCTTGGACGAAGTTGGAGGAGTTAGTCCAGTTTCTGAGGAATTGAGCTGATGTGAAGGGGATGGAGGGCGAAATTCCACTACATCGCGCTTAATGGTGATCTCGTAGTCGCCAAAAAAGTCATGTCCCAAAAGCCCAGTTTCTAGTTCTGTTCCGGCGATCGCCACCGCGATTTTTTTCGCACTCATCCCGCCAACTTCAATCGAATCTACGTAACCGATGGGAAATTCTACGGCTTTAGCACTGACGGTATTTGCCTTAGCCTTGCCTACAGGCACTATTGCCAAAGCATTTGCCATATCTTGGGTGATCACGGTGCCACTAGCTCCCGTATCCAAAATCATCTCAAATTGCTGATTGCCATTAAAAGTAACGTCAATGATTGGTGTACCTCCGACTCGCCGTTTAATCGGAGCAACAAATACTACTGGTTCACTGCGCTGCGTACTCGGTGCTGCAAATATTTGTTGCCGGTTAGGTGGTGGAGGTGAGAATGCTGTTAAAGGTGGTAGTAGTCGTTCTGGTGTGACTGGAGGAGGTTCTTGTGCAATCTTTCCTGTGGGGGATGCTTGGGGAACAACAAGTACGATCCGCTTTGGTTTTGCTTTTGTTGTGACTGGTGGCGGAGATTCCCAGCGAGGAGAAGCTTGCTGTTGGGCGTATCTGATTTGGTGTTGATATTCTAGTATTTTGTTTTGAGCGCTAGTGAAGTACGGGCTTTGCCGCTCTACTTGCTTCATCAGCGCGATCGCTTCTTGATACTGGCTTGCTACCAAATTCCAATCTTCTGGCGATTGAGCAGATTGACTGATAGTATCAGCACTAGCAGCTTTGTCTAGTCCCAATTCAAAACTGCTGGGTTGCATCTGGGAAGTTTTGATTGGTTGTGGTTCCGGGCTTGTTGTTGGCAATACCGTCATCTGAGGAGATAGGATCGCACTAGGCGCAGTTGATTGTGGCGTTGATGGCGATCGTTGTTCACCAGTCACGACAGTCTGTTTGTCTTCACGACAAGCAACAGCTAAAATCGCCAGTATAAAGGAGAAAAATATTAACCCAAGCCGGGATAAAAAAAACTGAAGCATAATCTTCGATAATGCATACCTTCTCCATACACCCACAATACTTTCGAAAAATGCCTGTATCCACTCGACAAAATCCAGGTCATGCTTTGCTTACCATCGTAGCTGATGAGGAACCTTTTGACATGTAGCTATTGTACCCTAAGAAATTAGGGCGCTTATACATCTGTCCTACAGGAGTTTGGTCAAGAATAACATTGAATAGATTGAATAGGTTGAAATAAAAACGGCATAATTATACAGAATTCAAAAAAGATGATGAATAGTAAAAATTTCATAATTCAATAATTCATAATTCATAATTTTACTCACCATTCCCCTACGATTTATTGCTTATGCCTCTGTTTGACGCAATACCTGCTCTACTTGTTCTCGCTGACGGAACCACTTATCGCGGTTGGTCTTTTGGTGCCACAGGTACCGCGATTGGGGAAGTGGTGTTTAACACTGGTATGACCGGATATCAAGAAGTGTTGACCGATCCCAGTTACTGCGGTCAGATAGTAGTTTTTACATATCCTGAATTAGGAAATACGGGTGTTAATCCCGAAGATGAGGAGTCAAATCGGCCACAAGTGCGGGGAGCGATCGCGCGGAATATTTGTACCCGACCGAGTAACTGGCGCTCCACGCAATCCCTGCCTGACTATCTCAAACAGCACCAAATCCCCGGCATTTACGGCATCGATACTCGTGCCTTGACCCGGAAAATTCGCATCTATGGAGCTATGAACGGGGGTATTTCCACAGAAATTCTTGATGAAGCCGAACTGCTAGAACAAGTA
>JANZYY010000739.1 GCA_026419705.1 Fischerella sp. | reverse complement strand
TTCCACCAATAATTGCAACCCTGTTAATTTGATTCATAACTACTAACCACCAACCACCAACCACTAACCACTAACTAATGACCAATGACTATTGACTATGTTAAAGCGAAAACTACAAACACTATTTAAAAAGCGTAAAGATAGCCGGCGTCGCACACCCACACTACTGCAAATGGAAGCTGTGGAATGTGGCGCTGCTTCTTTAGGAATTATTCTTGGTTATTATGGTCGCATTGTACCTCTAGCAAAACTCCGTCAAGATTGCGGTATATCGCGTGATGGCAGTAAAGCCACTAACGTTCTCGCTGCTGCTAGAAGCTACGGGTTGAATGCCAAAGGCTTCAAAACAGAGTTGGACGCACTGCGGGAAATGCAATGCCCCTACATTGTGTTTTGGAATTTCAACCATTTCCTGGTGGTAGAGGGATTCGGCAAGGATAAAGTTTATCTTAATGACCCTGCTAGCGGCCCGCGCAGCGTCTCCTTGGAAGAATTTAGCAATTCCTTCACAGGTGTAGTGCTGGTTATGCAGCCTGGCCCGGAGTTCAAAAAAGGGGGAAGCAAACCCAGCATTCTCTTGGCTTTGTGGCAAAGGCTGCGCTTTTCTGTTGGGGCACTTATTTATTGCGTAGTGGCAGGGTTGCTGTTGGTCATTCCTGGAATGGCGATGCCAGCGTTTTCCCAGGTGTTTGTAGACAATATTTTAATTCAGGGTCGCAAAGAATGGCTGAATCCGCTAATTTTGGGGATTATCTTCACAGCAGTGATTACGGGATTTTTGACACTACTACAGTTGCAGTCCCTACGCCGGATGAAAATCAAGTTGTCTGTGGGAATGTCCAGTCAATTTCTATGGCATATTTTACACTTACCCGTTAGTTTTTACGATCAACGCTTTGCTGGCGAAATCAGCAGCCGCGTCCAGCTCAACGATACCTTAGCCAGCCTACTTTCAGGTAAATTAGCTACCACAGCGATCGCCGCAATCACAGTCATTTTTTATGCTGCGATCATGCTGCAATATGACTTAGTACTAACCTCGATAGGTATAGCTTTTGTTGCTTTTAACCTCCTGGCATTGCAATGGGTATCCCGACGACGTGTGGACGCCAATATGCGATTGCAACAGGATCAAGGAAAAGTTACCGGAGTGTCAATTTCTGGTCTCCAGAGTATGGAAACACTTAAGGCATCCGGCTTAGAATCAGATTTCTTTTCACGGTGGGCGGGTTACTATGCCAAATCGATCAACGCCCAGCAGGAAATGGACGTCACAAACCAAGCTTTGGGGGTGTTGCCTTCTTTTCTCTCTAGGGTAGCCTCAATGTTACTGATTGCTGTGGGTGGTCTGCGGGTGATTGATGGACATTTAAGCATTGGGATGCTAGTGGCATTTCAAGCTCTCATGCAACAGTTTATGCAGCCTGTAAATAATCTCATCACCCTTGGCAGCAACTTGCAAGAAGTAGAAGGTAGCATCACTCGCCTTGATGATGTTTTACAAAACCCCACAGATCGGCAAGTCGATAAGGGACAAGGGAAAGGGGATAAGGGAAAGGGGACAGGGGAAAAGGGACAAGGGGGACAAGCAAACAAGGGGACACGAGGACACCAGCATATGAAAGATATTTTTGATAAGTTATCCACCTCACAGCCCGATCCAGTCGCCCCATCACCCCGTCACCCAATCTCTGTGCCTGCTACTCCTGCGACCAAATTGCAAGGATACGTTGAGCTACGCAACGTTACATTTGGCTACAATCGCGTTGCTGCTCCTTTGATTGAAAATTTTAACTTCTCACTCAAACCAGGGCAACGAGTTGCTTTGGTGGGTGGAAGTGGTTCTGGTAAATCTACGATCGCCAAAATGGTAGCTGGGTTATACGCACCTTGGCAGGGAGAAATTCTGTTTGACGGTATACCCAGAAGCGAAATTCCTCGCCAGGTGTTAGTTAATTCTCTAGCATTGGTAGAGCAGGATATCTTTTTATTTGCTGGCAGTGTCCGAGAAAACTTGACACTGTGGGATACTACTGTGCCGGAAAGTAATTTGGTGCGTGCTTGTAAAGATGCGGCAATCCACGATGTAGTCATCTCCTTGCCAGGAGGTTACGGTGCCGAACTATTGGAAGGCGCTAGCAACTTGAGCGGAGGTCAGCGACAGCGCTTAGAAATTGCTAGGGCTTTAGTTAATAACCCCGCCATTTTAGTGATGGATGAAGCTACCAGCGCTCTCGATACCGAAACCGAAAAAATCATTGACCGGAAAATCCGCCAGCGAGGTTGTACTTGTATTATTGTGGCGCATCGACTCAGCACCATCCGAGAT
>JANZYY010000738.1 GCA_026419705.1 Fischerella sp. | reverse complement strand
CAGGAGTAGTGCTGTCTGGAGTTGTGGTACCTTCCGGAGTTGTCGTGCCTTCTGGAGTTGTGGTACCTTCCGGAGTTGTCGTGCCTTCTGGAGTTGTCGTGCCTTCAGGGGTTGTACCTTCTGGTGTTTTGCCCTGACACCGGGAATTTAGGGGGAAATTCTTACACAGAATTTCCATTGCATCTTCTGAAAGCTTAATTTCTGGAGTTGATTCTGTGGATTCTTCTTGGTTTTTGGCAAGTTCTGGATATTTAGTGATTTGAGCAACAGCAACATTGCTTGTGAGTGCCAGAATCAGGGCTGTACCTGTCAGGGTGAGAAATTTCCCCTTCATATTACTTAACCTCAACACCTTAAAGGAAGCAGTACTCCTTGAAAGTAAGGAGTATCTCCGCCAATTAAATCAGATAATAGGTTTTATAAAATCTTCCTAAAAGGGGATGTATTTTGTACGTGAAAGTGTTTTTCATTTTTAGCTTGTAAAATTTAAATCATTGAGTTGATAAATTTGTAGCTGAAAGAAGCACCGTAACATAGAGTATTAGCTATTGTTGGACAAGAAAATTCGCGTAGACAGAAATAAACGCGATCGCTGTTCGATCGCGCTTTAGAAAGGTAAAGATGTGACAAAATTAACCAAAAAAGTCAGATTGACATATATTATCTTGGTGTCAAGAAAAATCGGGAACTATTCCTTGCTGCCGACGTCTTCATAGGGTTATGAGTACAATGGTGGAATAAAACATTGAGATAAGCTATTAGCCCGATTTTTCAGTAATATCCGTGGTTTCTTTAGCCGATGAGTTTCCCCCAACCCCCTCAAAAGCCACAAACTTTGCTTGGTCAGATAACACAAGCAGTACAGACAATTCAAGCTAGGGTTGATTTTTCCAAACTGGCGCTTAAGCCTAATGCGAGAGTACCAGAACTTTGGGTGCAGGATGCGGGGGCAGATAAGGCGGAAGTATATCCGCTGTTGGGCGATCGCTATATACTCGGTCGCAGTTCCAAATCCTGCGATATAGTCGTCCGCAACCCAGTTGTCAGCCAAATTCATTTGTCACTGTCGCGGGATTCGACTCAACGGCAACCAGTTTTTATCATCAAAGATGAAAACTCGACCAATGGCATTTATCGTGGCAAGCGTCGGATTGCATCCTTAGAATTACGTCACGGCGATGTCCTCACCTTAGGACCGCCAGAACTTGCTGCTTCGGTACGGTTGCAATACGTCGATCCACCTCCTTGGTACATCAAAGCAACAACTTGGGCAGCTTACGGTGTAGGCAGTGTTACAGCCTTAATACTTCTTGTCATAGGTGTTGAATGGTTGAAATTTTCTGTCAGACCTTTACCTGTAGCTACTCGTGCCCCTGTAATTGTATACGCCGGTGATGGAGAAACACCTTTACGTGAGCCAAGAAATACCGCTCACGTAGACATGAAGCGATTGCAAGACTTCGGACCCTATTTGCCTGCAGCTGTAGTTGCTTCTGAGGACAGCCGTTATTACTGGCACTTTGGAGTTGATCCTTATGGAATTCTACGAGCCTTGCTAATTAACACCCGCAGTGGTGGTGTTCAGCAGGGAGCTAGTACAGTTACCCAGCAAGTAGCTCGCAGTTTATTTCGCGATTATGTGGGTAGACAGGATTCCCTGGGTCGGAAAGTACGAGAGGCGATTGTTGCCCTCAAATTAGAGACATTTTACAGCAAAGACCAGATCTTGCTGACTTACTTAAATCGAGTCTTCTTGGGGGCTGATACTTCTGGCTTTGAAGATGCCGCTCGATATTATTTTGATAAGTCAGCAAAAGAATTAACCTTGGCAGAATCAGCTACTTTGGTGGGAATTTTGCCCGCTCCCAACAGTTTTAATTTCTGTGGAGATAACGAAAGTAAAACGCGGATTATTGAGTACCGCAATCGCGTAGTCAGGCGAATGCTGGAAGCAGGCAAAATCAAACAAGATGAGTATAACCGAGCGAGGCGATCGCCCATTGAAGTTAGCCCCAAAGTCTGCGAACAACAAGCAAAGACAATTGCACCCTATTTTTACAGTTACGTTTTCCAAGAACTTGAATCCATCTTGGGAAAAGACCTGGCAGCTGAAGGCAACTTTATTATTGAAACTAAGCTGGATCGAGGAATTCAAGAACAGGCAGAAGCCGCGTTGCGCAATCATGTGAACAATGCTGGGAGAATTTTTAACTTTTCTCAAGGGGCAGTGGTTACGCTTGATTCCAGCAACGGGGCGATCTTGGCAATGGTAGGCGGTACTGATTATAGAACTAGCCAATATAATCGTGCTTTCCAAGCTCAAAGGCAACCAGGTTC
>JANZYY010000737.1 GCA_026419705.1 Fischerella sp. | reverse complement strand
CGATTGGACATTGAAAACAACCAACCACTAACCAATGTACAGGAGTGCCATGGCAAGTTTGGTGCAATTACCAACAACTAACAAAATACTTAAACTAAATGAGAAACGGCTTAAAGTCTCCTAAATTTTTCCCGACGATACCAACTGCGAATTCGCTCGGGGGAGACACCCAGGAAATATGCAATAATTATGATTTGATTCAGCAGTGTTGTTTGCCAAACTCCTTTTTGCAGCCAGCGACGCGCTGATGTAGTAACTGGCACGGAAATCAATGCAATTTTCCCCTGAGATTTTAAACGTCGTATGAGTTCAAAGTCTTCCATAATCGGCAATTCAGGAAAACCACCAATATCGTTAAATATTTTTCTAGTCAAAAAAATTGCTTGGTCGCCGTAGGGCATTTGTAAAAAATGCGATCGCACATTCACACCCCATTCCACCAGCCGCAAACTCGCCATTTCTGCATCGATTCGCAAAGCGAAAGCACCAGCTACAATTCCAGGCTCTGCTAACGCTGTGCGAACCATAACATCAAAACCAATAGGTAAACGGGTATCTGCATGGAGGAATAGCAAAATATCACCGCTTGCAGCTAAAGCACCTGCATTCATCTGAATCGCACGACCACAGGTTGTAGAGAGAATTTTTACGTCAAACGATCGGGCTATTTCGACCGTGTCATCGTGGGAACCACCATCCACCAAAATCACCTCTACATCTGTATTCGGATGTATACTGGTTAGTGCTGCTTGAATATGTTCTGCCTCATTCAAAGTTGGAATAATAATGGAAATCTTGCCAGCAGCAACATCTTGACTAATTTCTGGCAATTGATGTGTTTCTGTAAATTTTGCTACTTTTTTATGAATCATCCGACCGTTCTGAACAGTGTCAACTCTACTATTTTGCAAATTACCTCTAAGTACAACATTTCATAAATTCGTGGCGAATACGATTCTAAAATACCCTGGGAATCTCTGCGTTTAAAAAAGCTACGATTTTATACAAAGCTGTACTAAGGAATATACTCAAAGGTAGTTGTTGATGTGATGGAATCTAATCTGAGCTTGATGATAAAATTCAGTTGATCGATCGCTGTCACTGCCTAAATGGTTGCAAAGTTCATGGAGCCTCATATGAAGCGGAAATTTCCAGCTCAGTTAAGGATGATTTTAAGTTTTCCGCTCCTGCTTTGCTTAAGTTTATTTTTAATCCTAAACTGTTCTGCTGCTCTAGCACAGGAAAACACAGTTAACTACACACTCTCTGACTTACAATATCGAGATTTTGCCAATCAAGATTTACATGGAACGTCCTTTGCAGGTGCACAAATGCAGGGAGCAAACTTTCGGGGAGCAAATCTCAGTGGAACTATTCTCACAAAGGGGACATTCCTTCAGGCTGATTTAAGCAACGCTAATCTCTCGGAAGCATTTGCCGATCGCGTGATCTTTAATCAAGCCAATTTAACCAACGCCATTTTCACCGATGCTATGCTTGCTAGCAGCCGCTTTTTCGATGCAAAAATTTCAGGGGCGGATTTTTCTGGTGCAATCATTGACCCCTATCAAGTCAAGTTAATGTGCGATCGCGCTGATGGTGTCAATCCGGTTACAGGTGTTTCTACCCGCGAAAGTTTGGGGTGTCCCTAAGACATGGAAATGCAACGCCTCTACATGAGCGATCGCACAAGCGGGGATAGCAACAATCTCCGCAGCCAAAGCTGTTGTTAGGACGCAAAGACAGAGTACAACATCTCATCTTGACTCTGGATTATTGAACCATAACAGGTAATTTACAAAGTCAATATGAAGATGAAGTAGCCGAAAGGGTTCCCGAGGGCTGGAGGCGGAGCTTGCATCCGGCGTCACCTAGCGTTATGTTACGGCTATATAAGGATAGGCGGAAGGCAGAAGGCAGCTATGCTGAGGGTATAAATAATATCTTGCAGTCAAGCCTTCCGGCCGCAACCCTCACCTCTACAGGCGGTCTTTGATCTGGTGGGGTCAGAATCCCGATCTGATTCCCTTCGCAATAACATGAAGGCATTTATGGATAACGTCGTGACATTTGTTACTAACATCGTGACTGTCGCGACCAAAATGAAATCAAATATTGACGATCGCAACGTAACAAAGATATCGCATATCGCAGTAAGCTGTTTTATTTAGAGCATTGATCAAAATTTCCGATTATGGCAAAGATTAACGACAACTACCTCAAGCTGAAAGCTGGTTATCTGTTTCCTGAAATTGCTAGGCGCGTCAATGCCTTCGCACAAGCGAATCCAGATGCTAAGATTATCAAGCTGGGTATTGGCGATGTCACCGAACCACTGCCAGAA
>JANZYY010000736.1 GCA_026419705.1 Fischerella sp. | reverse complement strand
GAATTGGGTATTCAAGGTATACATGAATTCGTCAATGTTAAGACGGTGTGGGTTAAGTAATTGGGAATTGTTAGCAGTTAGTAGTTAGTAGTTAGTGGTTGGATGTTTACTACTAACTACTAACCACTAACCACTATCCATTCCAATTTGTTTTCGCTAGTGAGGAAGTTAAATGAATACAGCAGAGTTATTAGTACAGTGTTTGGAAAATGAAGGAGTGGAATATGTTTTTGGACTCCCTGGCGAAGAAAACCTGCACGTTTTGGAAGCAATAAAACACTCCTCCATTCAATTTATTACTACTCGTCACGAACAGGGTGCAGCATTCATGGCAGATGTCTACGGACGTCTGACAGGAAAAGCAGGGGTTTGTCTTTCCANTCTCGGACCAGGGGCTACGAATTTAATGACAGGAGTGGCTGATGCTAATCTCGACGGTGCACCCCTAGTAGCGATTACCGGGCAAGTAGGAACAGATCGAATGCACATTGAATCCCATCAATATTTGGATTTGGTGGCAATGTTTGCCCCGGTGACAAAGTGGAATAAACAGATTGTACGACCTAGTATTACACCGGAATTGGTGCGCAAAGCATTTAAGCTAGCACAAAGTGAAAAACCTGGTGCTGTTCACATCGATTTGCCAGAAAATATTGCTGCTATGCCAGTAGAAGGCAAACCCTTGCAAAAGCATAATGTCGAAAAGACTTTTGCTTCTTTTACTAGTATTCGGTCAGCTGCAGCAATAATTTCGCAGGCGATTAACCCCATTATCTTAGTAGGAAATGGTGCCATCCGCGCTCAAGCCAGTGATGCTGTCACCCAATTTGCTACTCAGCTAAATATCCCTGTTGCTAATACATTTATGGGCAAAGGAGTTATTCCCTACACCCATCCTTTAGCATTATGGGCAGTAGGATTGCAGCAACGGGATTTCATTACCTGTGGTTTTGATAACACAGACTTGGTAATAGCCATTGGCTATGATTTAATTGAATTTTCTCCGAAAAAATGGAATCCTGATGGCAAGATTCCCATTGTTCATATTGCTGCTACACCAGCAGAAATAGACAGTAGTTATATTCCCAGCGTGGAAGTAGTAGGTGATATTTCAGATTCTCTCTATGAAATCTTAAAGGTAGCGGACCGCCAGGGTAAACCCAATCCATATGCCATTAACTTACGGCCAAATATTCGGGCTGATTACGAACAATACGCTAACGATAGTGGGTTTCCAGTCAAGCCTCAAAAAATAATTTATGACTTGCGGCAGGTCATGGGCCCAGAAGATATCGTTATTTCTGATGTTGGCGCCCACAAAATGTGGATTGCCCGTCACTATCACTGCTATAGTCCCAATACTTGCCTGATTTCTAACGGTTTTGCCGCTATGGGTATAGCCATTCCTGGTGCTTTAGCAGCGAAACTCGTTTATCCCAATCGCAAAGTTGTAGCTGCAACTGGCGATGGTGGTTTTATGATGAACTGCCAGGAACTAGAAACTGCTTTGCGTGTTGGTACAGCCTTTGTCACCTTAATTTTTAATGATGGTGGTTACGGCTTAATTGAGTGGAAGCAAGAAAGTCAGTTTGGCAAAGGTAGATCGTCTTTTGTGCATTTTGGCAATCCTGATTTTGTCAAATTTGCTGAAAGTATGGGCTTAAAAGGCTACCGTGTAGAAGCAGCTACCGATTTGGTTCCTGTACTCAAAGAAGCCCTAGCTCAAGATGTACCAGCAGTGATAGATTGCCCTGTAGACTATCGGGAAAATATCCGCTTTACGCAAAAAGCGGGTGAGTTGAACTGTGTGGTGTAAAAATTCAAAAGTGGGGAGTTCAGACAAAGGATTTGATCTGCCCTCCTCACTCAGATTTTTACCCAAGGTGCACTCTTTGTGACTCCTGCTCTAATTTAATAGTATTGTGCGAGCGCACCTACCTGTACTTCTATTGCAACTTCCTGTCAGCACAAACCCCGCAAAAGATATCCCAATAATGGAAAAATAAAAATGGGAATTGATAGCGAGTTCACCAATTCCCCTATCAGCAGAGGATGCTGAGTTGATTTTGACTCAAGTCAATATTTGCTTTCTTGATTGCTAATTTCACGGATAATGGCGTTTTTTGTGCCGTTACTACCTAAATACTTTTTCATTTTTTCGCTTTTATTTTTTTCACCCAGGAAATAAGTTAAAGTTGCAATCACCAAGGCAACACTTAATCCAAAGGGCAAGATTTCTCTGCCATTTTCCGATCTTACCGCTTGTCCGAGGAACACAACGCCTAATATTACTACCACGACACTAGCAAGCTTGCTTTTGAGTTCATCGATATTACGGATCTCTAGCCAAGCTGGTAC
>JANZYY010000735.1 GCA_026419705.1 Fischerella sp. | reverse complement strand
GTGGATGAGGGGACAAGCATCCAGAGTGGCCATAAGTGGATCTAAGAATGCATAATTGAGCATCTAAAATTGAAAATAGATCGATGATCTCTTGATGATACAAGCCGCCAAATTTGTCAGTGGGGTGAATCTAAAATTTCCTGACGTAATTACTGAGCTGTTAAGGGATTGCGAATATAGCCAATTTTGTCACCAACCTCTATCCATGCCAATCCTTCAAAAAAACTTCCTGCATCCTCAAATTGTGGTTGAATTACGAAGTTACCATTTTTGTTAATATAGCCCCACTTGTTATCAACCTTTACTAAAGCTAGTTCTTCAGAAAAGTTGTAAGCTTCAGTAAATTGTGGTTGGATCGCGACTGTGCCACGCTTATCAATGTAGCCCCATTTACCATTCGTCTTTATCCTTGCTAAGCCTTCAGAGAAATTATAAGCATCATCAAATTCCGGCTGAATTATCATTTTACCTGTCTTGTCGATGTAACCATACTTATCACCAACCTTTACTAGAGCTAGTTCTTCAGAAAAGTAAAAAACATCATCAAAATTTGTTTGAATAACGAAATTGCCATTACTATCAATATAAGAATATTTATTGTTAATCTTGACTATTGCTAGCCCTTCAGAAAAGTTGTAAGCCTCTTCAAATTGGGGTTGAACCACTAAATTGCCACTTTTGTCAATAAAACCCCATTTGCCGCGAGTTTTGACGCGTGCTAGCCCTTCTTTAAAATCGCCAGCACCAGTGAATTTTCTCTCAATGACAAAATTTCCTGTTTTATCAATAAAACCACAAGTACTGACAACACATGCCCTTGCTAGCCCCTCGGAAAAATTTCTAGCACCATCTTTAGCAAATTGCTGAGGGATAACAAAGTTTCCGGTCTTATCGATATAGCCCCAGTTTTGTCCCGCAATCCATACTTTTGCTAGTCCTTCGGAAAATTTATCAGTTTCATCAAACTGTGGTTGAATTACTATATTGCCACTTTTATCAATATATCCCCACTTCCCGTCTACCTTGACTTCTGCAAGCCCTTCAGAAAAACTACCAACACCATCAAATTGTGGTTGTATGGCAAAATTAACATTTTCTGAAGAGGTAGGGGAGGTTGGTGCTGTAGATGTATCTGCTGGTGTAGGAGAACTAGCTATCGATGTGGGAGTTGGAGTTGTTACAGGTGGTGGAGATGGAGAGCGACTGAGTAGAGCGACAATAGAAATAACTCCTATTCCCAATCCACCTATGCCAATTAAACTTCCCCATAGTAATGGTTTGGGGATTTGTGAAACTATAGTAGTTAGTTTAGAAGATACAAAAGGTTGTGAATGCGGTTGTGACTGTGGGATTATAGCATTTAGCGCTTGTAAAGCTTCAGAAGCAGACTGGTAGCGTTGGCTAAAGTGATAGCGTACCATTGTGGTTAAAATATTGGCTAGCTTATCGCTCACCTGTACATAATTGCGCCAAATCAATTCACCTGTTGTATTATCGAGCAGTAACTGTTGCGGCATTAAGCCTGTAAGAGCTTGAATACCAATCATACCCACCGCATAGATATCGCTGCATAATTTGGGGTCACGATTGGCTTGTTCAGTTGGCATATATCCAGGAGTACCGATCGCAATGGTAGACCTGACCTGACCTTGAGTATTCATTGCTAAACTGCCAATTTCTTTAACTGCGCCAAAGTCAATCAGTACAATCTTTCCATCACTTCGACGCCGCATTAAATTTTGGGGTTTAATATCTCGGTGGATGATATTGCGCTGATGGACGATCGCCAATACTTCTAAAATTTCCTGCAACAGTTTGACAACTTCATTTTCACTAAAACGCCTACCAGGAGTCAGTTCTTTGCTCAAATCATGCCCATCTACAAATTCCTGAACTAAATAAAATTCGCCATTTTCTTCAAAGTGAGCAAACAGCCTTGGTATTCGATCATTTTGTCCTAATTGGTACAAAACTTGTGCTTCTGTTTCAAATAATCTTCTAGCTATGGGTAAAACAGATGGATCGGGACTGGTTGGTTTTAGGTGTTTGACGACACATTGAGCATGAGTGGGTAAATCCATATCTTTTGCTAGATATGTGTCAGCAAATCCACCACTCCCCAGTTGTTGGACTATCTGGTAGTGATTACGCAGGATTGTTCCATTGACCAGCATAAGTTTGAACCAGTAGAGCTAAAGACTAATGTGATTGTATTAATCAACATCAATGCTCTACTGTTTAATTACTGAAAAAATAATATTTTAGTTACTTTTGTTTAAGAAGTAACCTCAGCCATTGTTCCCACCAAACACGCCCTTTCTAAATTCACTCCGCTTAAATTTGCTCCTTCTAACTCTGCA
>JANZYY010000734.1 GCA_026419705.1 Fischerella sp. | reverse complement strand
AAGCCAAAAGCTGAAATAGTCCATGTGTTAAATGCGCAATTATGCTATGCGCGTTTGTATTGGGTAAAGCCTCTAAGCGTTTTAGATGTTCGTTAAGTAACTCATACAGTTCTGTTTGAGGTTGTTCGCTTAAAGCCTGACATAGTACTATCTCTGCTAAGTACTGACTAGCTGCTAATTTGACCAAATCCTGAGCAAGACCGGGATAAGATTTTACTGTTTGTGCTTGCGTAATTTTATCTAGCGATCGCCCTTTGGCAATCAATAATTCATTGACTACAAACATCCCACTCCGACCACCAAGGCTGGAGTTATGCTTGCGAGAACCAGGTGCGATCGCCCGAATCAGACCAAATTCCTGTGTCAAAATTGTCACTAGCCGATCTGATTCGCCAAAAGCCTGTGTTTTCAAATTAATTCCAGTTGCTTTATAAGTTCTACTCATTTGTCTTTTGTCATTTGTCTTTTGTCATTCGTCTTACCCTACGGTCAGTCGCCGGAGGATGTCTATGTCATTTGTCCTTTGTCCGTTAATTCATGACTAATGACTAATGACTAATGACTAATGACCACTCTTTTCCAGCGTATCGCGCTGCCTGAGCAGATCGACACTGCGAGATGTACCCAATCTCGTAGCACCCGCCATAATTAAGTCTAGGGCTTGGTCAATTGTGCGAATACCTCCTGATGCTTTAATAGCGGCTCTGTCTCGCGCCACTTCCCGAAGAAGTCGCACATCTGCTACTGTTGCACCTCCATGCCAACCGGTGCTGGTTTTCAGAAACGACGCTCCTGCATCTATGCATATTTCCGCAGCCAGTCGTTTCTGAGCATCCGTCAGGAGATTGGTTTCCAAAATTACTTTCACCGTTTGCCCTGTTTCTTCGCAAATTTCAGCGATTTCCTTATGTACTTCATCTGTTTTACCAGCGATTAACCAGCCTAAGTTTATGACTACATCCAACTCCGTAGCACCGTTTTCTACTGCTTCTTGGGCTTCGTACAGCTTCACTGCTGAAGTTGTCGCTCCAGTAGGAAAGCCAATCACAGTACAAACTTTCGGCTTTTTACCGTGGAGGAGTTCGGCAGCTTGCCTGACGTAGACTGGATACACGCAAACTGCTGCAAAGTGAAATCTGTCTGCTTCTTCACACCATTGCTGAACCTGCTCGCTCGTAGCCGTTGGGATCAGCAGGCTGTGATCTATATATGGCGCAATATCAATGTCTGGATAGTCTGCTGCCATCGCCTCTGTTACAAGTAATTGATTGTAAACCTTTATAAAAATTTAAGACTATTTTAATAAATTCATCCACAATTCCTAGCATTTTTTCTTAAACATAGACTCATTGCTTAGTTTTATTGGTAACAGCTACAAACAAGATATTATAATGAGGTAATTTACTTAACATCAAGCAGTTAAGTGGCTAAATCACAAAGAATTAAGTACGGCTTTCCTTTTTCCACTTAACTTAATCTGAGCAATCGTAGATAATTATGCAGCAATTTAGACATTTTGTAAAACTTTTTGAAACTGAAGCGAGTAAGTTAAAAAAAGAGATTTAGAAGGTACTTCAATCACAAATATTCGTGATTTTTTATTAGAGCATTTAATCATCAAAATTGGAGGTACACTCTCGTGCAATCTGCAACTGAACTACGTGGAAACGCGATCGCAAAATCGATCAAGTCAGAAATTAGTACTCAAGTCAACAAACTCAAAGAAGCCAATATTTACCCGAAATTGGCAGTTGTTTCCTGTTCATCCGACCCTGCTGTTCTCAGCTACGTTCAATCAAAGAAAAAAACAGCCTCGTCTTTGGAAATTGAAGTTGTCCACAGCCAATTGAGTCCAGATGTCAGTCAGGAAACTTTAAATGAAACCTTGCAGATGCTTTCTGACGATCGATCCGTGCATGGGATAATTTTAGAGCTTCCCCTCCCACCTCACATCGACAGCGAGCAAGCTGTGCTGAAAATTAAACCGTGCAAAGATGTAGATGGACTACATCCATATAATATGGGTCTTCTTGCTCTCGGTAATGAAGAAAGCGCCATTTTACCTGCAACACCACAAGCCTGCATTCAACTATTAGAAACCTATTGTCCCATCAAAGGTAAAAAAGTCGGAATTGTGGGACGAGGGCGAACCGTTGGTCGTCCTCTCGCATCGATGTTAGTAAATCGAGGCGCAACAGTGACTGTCTGTCATACCCAAACTCCTTCATTAAAAGATGCTCTCAAAGATTGTGAAATAGTCATCACTGCAACAGGTAAACCCAAATTGTTGGATGGAACAGTTCTACAACTGTCTCTTATACACATCT
>JANZYY010000733.1 GCA_026419705.1 Fischerella sp. | reverse complement strand
CGTATAGCTATCAACATCAGTACCCACTAGAGGAGTACCACCCGTTATTTCCATACCATCGGGTAGTTCTGTAACTTTTGCCCCCATTTTGTTGAGTTGTTGCGCCATCACCGCGATGCGATCGCTTTCTTTTACCCGCAATTCCGCAGCATCTTTAATTACAGTTGTACCTTCGGCAAATACTGCTGCTACCGCCAAAATCGGAATTTCATCTATTAGTCTAGGTATGATATCCCCGGCAATAGTACTACTTTGCAGGCGACTAGAACACACCCGCAAGTCTGCTACAGGTTCGCCAGCCACCTCTCGTTCATTTAATAGCTGAATGTCTGCTCCCATCATTGCTAAAGCTTCTAGAATGCCCGTACGGGTGGGATTAACACCGACATTCTCAATCACCAACTCGGAATCTGGTACAATTGTTCCAGCTACTAACCAAAAGGCAGCTGAACTGATATCACCAGGAACAATCACAGTTTGTCCGACCAGTTGAGCTGGACCTGTTATCGTGACACTGTTGGTTTCTGGGTCAATATCTAGTTTTGCCCCAAACGCCCTTAGCATCCGTTCGCTGTGATCTCGGGAAAGGGCTGGTTCAGTGACGGTAGTTTGTCCCTCAGTCATTAAACCTGCCAGCAAAATGCAGGATTTCACTTGAGCAGAAGCGATGGGAGAATGGTAGTGAATGGGTTTAAGAACTTGTCCTTGAATTGCTAAAGGTGCAAGAGAATTGCCTTTACGTCCCCAAATTTCTGCTCCCATTTGTTGTAAAGGTTTAACCACACGAGACATAGGACGCGCTCGCAAAGAACTATCGCCAGTAACAGTAAAAAAGCGTCCTGGATGGGACGCCAAAAGTCCTAGCATCAGTCGGATTGTCGTACCCGAGTTCCCTGCATTCAATACATCAACTGGTTCTTGTAAATTTCCCAGACCGACACCTTTAACTCTTACCAATTCCGTATTCAATGGGGAAATTTCTGCTCCCATCCCTTGAAAACAACTAGCTGTGCTGCAAGGATCTTCACCTAGCAGTAGTCCTTGGATTTGAGTTTCACCTTGGGCGATCGCGCCTAACATCAGAGAACGGTGGGAAATAGATTTATCTCCTGGAACCCGGATGCGACCTCGTAAAGATAGCCCAGAAGCAGGCCGCTGAATTATTAAATTTTGAGAAACGTTTTCTTTAGTTTCTACGGTTATAACAGAAGACAACATTAGGATAAACTGACTTGTGACTGTACCGGAAGTTAAACGCCAGCAAAGGCTTTCCGCCGCTACTAGTTACTTCCTCGCTAGTATCGTATCGCCTTCCGTTGTATGAAAATTACTCAAATACACCAAGATTCTATTTGATGTCCGCCTGTTGCTATTGTTCCCTTCTCTCACCAAAAGCCATGCTTCGCACCTGTTTATGGCAACCTTTCTCCCAGAAACTCCAGAGTATAACACATTCCACACCTACAGATACTTTCATGTCTTTATAATGTAACCAGCAATTCTTTCAAGGCGTAAAGTGGTTTAGGCGCAATTTTGTGTACTCTGGTAACAAACTCTTTGTAGGTGTGTCAAGCATCATTTGCTAAAACTAACTGGAGGAAGACCCCATTAGAACTTTACAGACGGGTATTCTACCTGTTTTCAACCTGATTTGTCAAGCTTATCAAAGCTGACAAACCCAAGCCCTTGCTTATCCTTACCTGCCGATCTTCTGATTCTTAGTTTCATTTATTCCATAGCTTTTAGCCTCTATCGCTCCCATGCTGACTCACCACCGTAAGCCCGTGTGTTTATCATTGATTTCCACAGACTTGCCACTCTGGTCTGTTGTGGAAGCTGCTGCAACACTGTATCAAAAAGACCGCGATCGCTTTCATTTACTGTTGACAGCACCGCCTGTAGAAAACAGCAAAAGCAAACAGGCGCTAAACTCCAGTAGTCCCAGAGTCTTATGGCTAGAGATTTCCCCTCATCGGGTAACTATGACTATGCAAGGGAATACCCAGTTGAGCTATCGCCATTTTTGGGAACAGGGTGTTTATGGTGTCACTCGTTATTGGTTACCTGCTGAATCACTGCAACCCAATCAGCCAATTCGCTTACGTAATTTTACCCGTAATCTGACACTGAGCGGACATCCACTACCAGAACATTTGCGGGTGGAATACGAATTATGGGCAGGAAAAGTCCAACTAGGATGCTACATTCTCAATTTGGAAATTCATCATTGATTTGTAGTTAGTAGTTAGTAGTTAGTAGTTAGTAGTTAGTAGTTAGTTGTTAGTAGTTAGTTGTTAATTATTTCCCACTATCCACTAACCACTAACCAATGTACAGAGGTGCCATGGCACGTCTGTTACAACC
>JANZYY010000073.1 GCA_026419705.1 Fischerella sp. | reverse complement strand
GGTTTGTAGTTGGCGCTTTCGCGCTGAAGCGCTAACTACAAACAATACTTACCCAGCAATTTTGGTTTGGTGGAGTAATAGTTATAATCTGTACGTGGCGAAATCCGATTAGTTAAGAATCAGCTGGGTTTTAGGCTTGGATGAATTTAGTTTAATTTTTAGACTCAAAACTTAATAATTAGCATACAACGATAATATTCTTAAACAAAACTAAAAAATGTATTTTTTAATCAGAACTATAATTACCAAATGTGAATAGTGAACTATTATTAGTAGGGAAACTCCCATAACGATTTGCTTGGCTTGTTCTATCTGATGTCGCTGGATTGGTCTAATCTCGATCAATGGCTTGCTCTACATCGGTAATATTTCACAGAACTCAACCTATCATCAAATTTATCTTTTTCGCCACAATGAGAAAGCAATCTGCCTTTTAGCTAATTAAAATCGACTTTATCTATTTTCCCGATGCAGTGACCAGCTATGGTGTCGTGAGAATAGGCGATCGCCAACCATAATAGCTTTTCGTTCCAGCGAACCCACCAAAGCGTAGTGCGATCGCTTGACTTTTTAAGACAGTCGCTACAGATTTTAGGAATAACAAATGACAAACGACATAGACGCGCCTTCTTCAGCTTCCCGCAGGTTAGAACAAATAACCATTATTGGTTGTGGAAATCTTAACCGCAGCGATGATGCTGTAGGTGTCATAGTCGCTCAACGCTTACAACAATATCTTGTTGAACATCCTTATCCTCATGTGCAAGTTTATGATTGCGGAACTGCTGGGATGGAAGTGATGTTTCAAGCAAGAGGTAGTAAACAGTTAATAATTATTGATGCAAGTGCAACGGGTTCCGAACCGGGCGCTGTGTTTAAAGTTCCTGGAAAAGAACTAGAGGCCCTGCCGGAACCCAGTTATAATTTGCATGATTTTCGTTGGGATAATGCTTTAGCCGCAGGTAGGAAAATCTTTCAAAGTGACTTTCCCGAAGAGGTGATAGTTTACCTAATTGAAGCGGCAAATCTTGGTTTTGGTTGGGAGTTAAGTCCTGTTGTTAAAAATTCTGCTGACTTAGTTTTTGCAGAAATTATAGCGATGATTGAACAGGGAGTTAGTGGTTAGTGGTTAGTGGTTAGTAGTTGGTAGTAAACACCCAACAACCAACAACCAACAACCAACAACCATTAAGCCATATCTCGGTAAATTGATAGTTCATCTACTCTCATTTCAAAAGGCATTCCTTCTTTTTTGGGAGGATAAACGCGAATTTTGGCATTGCTTGCGATCTCGCCCAAAACGGCTGCCATTGGCACGATTTTTTGAAGGACACGCCAGTTAGTAATTTGGTCTGTACATTCGATTACTAAGGTTAAAGCACTAGCATGACTAGTGACATACCATCGACAACTAGACAACAAACTTTGAATAGTGCGATCGCAGGTATTATAAAAATAACTGCTAATAGACTTCTCTAGTTGCTGGCGCAGTATAATATCTGCTGAAGTTAGTTGAATAGGATGCGAATCATCCTTGGGTAAAAATTTCTTTTTCATCTCCTTCTCTCTGAAATTGTCTATTTACTCTCTAAGTACAATTGCATATATTGCTTCTCAAGTAGTTTCTAAATAATCTAAGTTGCATCATCATAAAATACAGTTATTTTACTGCATTTAACTTCACAGCAATTACTAAACCTATACAGCTTTTGTTTCCAAAATCTAACTAGACCTATAATATACATAAATAATCAAAAAAAAGAATCTTTCGATACTATTAATTTGTCAAATCTCATTCTCAAAAACATAATCATCTCATTCATAAATCTGATTCAGAAAATTATTCTCAATTTCCAAATTATATCTATCTACTATGTGCTTTACTTAATACGTACGTGTAATTCTGCAAAAGAGAGAATATCTGCAAACAATTGCTTGCAAATTATTGGAATTATCTTGCTAAATTTTTTCAAATAAAGTTTCACCGTTTAACCAAATAAATAAACCTATAAGACATCTAGGATAAACATTAGAAGCATATGACTGATTTAATGCATTTGTATAATTGAATTTGGGTCGCGCTGAGCGGTTAGTCTTGCTTTGTAGTTCATGATAATTTTTACCCTATTTTTCCGTACTTGACTGCATTTTTAATAATTCTTAAGACTTCGAAAGTGATAGCAAAATCTATAGCTTTGAAGTCATCCAAGTTTTGCAACTAAATCAAGTGGTGTTTTAAAAGTCACTAAACTACCAAGTCAATGCCATGAGATCAAAACTGTAGCACTATAATCATTTTAATTATCAATGCTAAACTAATATAGAGTACCAACTCTTTAGTGGTACAATCCTCAACAATCAATTTTCTTCGTGTCTTAGTGTCTTATAGAAATAGTGCAAGATATCAATTAGGATAAACCCGGCTTCTTGTAGAAACCGGGTTTCTATCAATTCAGGATGAGTTGCTAGGAGAATTACTTTTATGAGCTAACTGTTAACTTACGCTCAATGATTGACGTTCATTGGAGAATAACTCTCTAGCTGATTTTTCTGGTTTTGGTGCACCATAAAAACATGCTTCTGCTTGGAGTTCATCGACAAAATCCCAAGCTTCAACAGCTTTTTTAGAATCTGCACCATAGTTAGCAGAAATTGAACGAGCATTCGATATAGCCTTATGGAGTTCTTTTTGTAAGAATGCGAGTTTGGGCTTTTCAAGAAAGTCACCCTTAGTGATAATATCGGTGACAGAAATAATGCCAAGTAGTTCACCTTGGATAACGGGCGCACGCCAAACACCTGTATTGGCAAATAGCCGCGCTACATATTCCACGTCAAGGTCAGGATTAACAACAATGCAAGGCTTGCTCATAATTTCGTAGACGTGTATCTGCTTGGGGTCTTTTCCATAAGCGACCACCTTGGACACAATATCAGTTTCGGTAACAATACCGTAAGCATCTGCATCGTTACGAGGTTCTACAATCAACGCTCGCAATTCTTTGAGCCTCATGAGTTTGACTGCTTCTGCTACAGTAGCTGAACCGCGAATGGTTGCTACATCTTGAGTCATAATGTGTTTGGCTCTCATAATTCCTGCTCCTTTTCCTTTATGCAAGGAAGTCGCCTTTATCATTCTTTCCTAGCTGCGTGCGCCTCAAGCATAAATGCCTTACCTAAACTCAAGCTGTTAGATTTACTGCTTCCAAAAGCGATTCCGAAAATTGCGAAGTGTTGTTCTCTCATCTCTAAATAACTCTGATTTTTTCTAGGAGTAAACTTACGCATTTCCCCTGATTCGCTATTTTGAAAATATATTCTTCGCTCCTAGTTTTTTCACTTTGCTAAGTTTTAGCACTGCATTTATTTAGAGAAATATATAATCGCTTTTGCTACTGAAATTTAGGATAATTGGCAAAGCTTTAGCCTACATTCATATAATATCTTCATAAAAAAATTGGGCAAGGAGTTAGTTATAAAACTTTGCATAAATATCTAAATATGAAATCTTAAAAAATACAAAACAATATGTGATTGATCTAAAAATAGATCTTTTTGAACATTCAGTTTTTGCATGTGCAAAAAACGTGACCTCCCCAAGACAGTATCGAGGGGCGATCGCAATTGATTGGATACAACAGCGAAAAGCTCATCCTTGATACAATTAGTAGCTTCTGCCTGATTGTGTTCAAATACTCATAAGTACCATCATACTTACTACTATAGCCTGTAATATCCCCGACTTATCACCAGAAGTTGGGGATCTATCATCTGTCTTTTAAATTTCTTTATGTTGATTTACTGACTGCATTCTATACATTAAAAAAGTTTTTTGTAGATTAAAGTGAGATGTGAAAATGCTGATTTGGAATTTTTATTAAAAAACTTAGTAAATTATAAACATAATCTAAAGAAAAGATTGTAAAATCTATCAAATACATATAATTAGTAAATAAAATTATCACAATCATACATATCAAGCAATGAAAATTAGTGCTCGTAATGCTCTGAAATCTACTGTGAAAAAAGTTGTACCAGGTTCTGTCAATACAGAAGTTACTTTAGAACTTGCACCTGGCGTAGAGGTGACTGCAATTATTACAAAAGCCTCAGCAGATAACCTTCAACTAGCAGAAGGAAAAGAAGCTTACGCTGTGGTTAAAGCAACAGATGTTATGATTGCTGTTGATTAACAAAAATTAGTTAGTAGTTAGTAGTTGTACCAGACGTGCCATGGCACGTCTGGTACATTAGTTAGTAGTTAGTAGTTAGTAGTAGGGGCGGGTTTAACAACATATTCCGCCTTGTGTTTTTACAGAGAATACACCCAAACCCGTCCGTAAAAGAGTTGATTGTTATTAGTTCCAAGTAATCATCGATAATCAACAACAACTAAACTCTACTAACCACTATCCACTAACCACTAACAAATCTAACAATGAACTTAGTAAGTTGATCAGTAACAGGAAAACTATCAACTACCATTGCAGCACACAGTAAAATCATGTAGAGAATAGAGTAGAGAAATAGCGATCGCGCTAATCGTTTTTCTTCTGGGGCTTGCAACAACGCCCACGCTTTTTTGATGAAGATAGCCCCCAATACAAAAGCGGTGCAGCCGTAAATAGCACTCATTACTTGCAGAGGATCTATTAATAAAAATGTGGTAGGAATAAGCACTAAAGCATACACCCAAATTTGCCTCGCAGCAACGAGACTATCAGCAACTACAGGGAGCATTGGCACACCCACCTTAGCATAATCTTCACTAATCATCAATGCTAGTGCCCAAAAGTGGGGGGGTGTCCACAGGAACACGATCGCAAACAATAGCCACGCCGTCCAGCTAAGTGTACCAGTTACTGCTGCCCAACCGACCAAAGTCGGAACAGCCCCAGCCACACCACCGATAACGATGTTAACAGATGTATGACGCTTGAGTAGATGGGTGTAGACGCCCACATAAAATAAAATACCAGATATTGCTAACAGAGCGCTCAACAGATTTACAAACACTGCCAGCAACATGAAGGAAATACAAGCTAGAGCGATCGCAAATATCAAAGCATGACCAGGCTGCACGCGGCCGGAAGGCAAAGGACGGTGACGCGTGCGTTCCATTTCATAATCGATATCGCGATCGTAGATACAATTGAATGTCTGGGCGCTAGCAGCAGCAAAAGTACCACCAGCCAGGGTTGCTAGCAGCAATACAGGGTCTAATTTCCCTCCAGATGCAATAGACATGCTAGCAGCCGTAGTAATCAGCAATAGAGGGATAATACGGGGCTTTGTTAGTTGATAGTAACTCTGAGCAACTTGTAAAAAGTTGTGATATTGCTGTGTGACGATATTCTCGTTCATATTTTTACTAGTCCCTCTATTGTGAAAATAAGGAAGAAAAAGGGGTAAATAAAGAAGTCATAGCATTGTAAAAGCTACGACTTCTGAATTAGCTAAGGAAAGAAAATATAAAGGGAAGAAAAAATGAAACTTTTAGACGAGATAAGGTTCTTGATGAGTTTTGATTGTGCAATTAGAACGGGGATAAGTAACGCAAAGCAGGGCGAACCCTTTGGAAACCTGTTCATCATCAAGGAAAATTTGTTCGGATTGATCGATTTCACCTTCTACTACCTTGCCAACGCAGCTAGAGCAAGAACCAGAGTGACAAGAGAAGGGTAGTTCAATCCCGTTTTCTTCTGCTGCATCTAGAATGGTAGTCTCTTCATCAACTTCTATTGTGGCATCAAGACCTTCTTTTTTGTTGATTAATCTAACTTGATAGGTTGCCATTCTCGCGTTCTCCTCAATCAAATTGTTGGTAGTTAGTTGTTGGTTATAGAGACGTGCCATGGCACGTCTGTGCATTTGTTAGTTTCAAACAACAAATAACAAAGAACAAACAATATTAATTAGCTGCAAGATACACCCGCTGACTGACAGCCAGCTGTTTTAAATGACTTACCACAACCACAGGTTTCAGTTGCATTCGGGTTGATAAACTTGAAGCCGCTTTCCATCACACCGTCAATAAAATCGATAACAATCCCTTCTAGTAACGGTGCACTTTTAGCATCAACATAAATGGTTATTTTGCCTTGCTGGATCACCAAATCATCTGGTTGTGGCTTGCTAGTGACACCCATTGCATACTCATAGCCACTGCAACCACCATCTTTAACAGAGATGCGGATACCTTTAGTTGCACCATTAGTATCAGGAGCAGAACCTGCTAAAAATGTCCGCAGACGAAATTCTGCTTTTTCTGTCAAAGTAACAGTCATCAAACCTCCTGACTTTTAAAAATTTGTTGTTTGTTGGTAGTTGGTGGTTGGTTGTTCCAAACAACAAAGAACAAACAACAAACAACAATTGACTAATGACTAATGACTGTAGATTTGGATTGCAAGTATCTCCAGGGTGCATTGTTACCGCAGACTGGACAACAGCGATCGCGATAAGAACGGCGCTTAGCAAATTCCATGCGAGTCAAATCCATTGTCAACAGTTGTGATAACAGAGGTTGACTAAACCCAGTGATTAGCTTGATTGCTTCCAGTGCTGTCAGACAAGCAAGAGTACCAGATACAGCACCTAACACTGCAAACCCATGTCTATCCCAATCTGGCTTCTCTGGAAACAGACAAGACAAACAAGGTGTTACACCGGGAATAATCGTAGTCAGGTAAGCCTCCATCCCGTCCATTGCTGCTTCCACCATTGGCTTACGCCAACGTACACAAGCTGCATTTAACACATCGCGCTCTGTAAAATTATGAGCACAGTCAAGTGCCATATCAGCAGATTTCACCAAAGAGTCTACATTCTCTGGGGTAATGTATTCATGAATCGCTTCTACCTTGACATCAGGATTAATGGCTTCTAGAGTTTTTTTTGCCTTGAAAACTCTTGGCTGACCAATCCAATCATGCGTCATTAAAATCTGACGATTCATATCATCGAGCCGCAGGTCGCCACCCCGGACTAGGATTAGCCGCCCAACACCTGCTACCGCTAGGTATAGCGCCGCCGTACCGCCTAACCCTCCCACACCTGTTACTAGAACTGTCGCTGACTTTAGGCGCTTCTGTGCTGTCTCGCCAAAATTAGGGAGCATCATTTGGCGACGGTAACGTTCTAATTCGGTAGGTGCCAGGTCTATCACTTTTTACCTCCTAATCAGAAGTGATTTCTGTCAGCGTGATTACATTTTTAGGCTTCTGTTTAAATACTTTAAACAGCTTTTGTTCTTGAGGTGTGGATTCGAGGAAAATCTGATAAGCTTTTTTCAAAGCCTCACAATATTTATTTAATCTATCTTCGACACTAAGATCGGTATAATTCTCATCAATTTCTTGAATATATTGAGAGAATTTCTTCAAAATATGCAAGCGATTTACACTTACGATTTTTTGCTCGTAAGGTAGTTGAAAAAAATCAAAATATTCCTCTGCTTGTGTGAGCTTTTGGAATTTGTTCCAATCTTGGCTCATTTGTCTTGCTCCAATTTTTTTAGCTGTTGTTTCATTTCTTCCAACTGACGATAAATTTCATAAGTTGCAGCAGCAACATCCATAATTTTTTGGTAATCTGTAGGTAAACCCTCCGCTAGATCGTGCAGATCCATTTTCATTTGACCCGCTTTACTGTTAAGGCGTTTTATCTGCTTTTTTAGTTCTTCAATGGTCATTGTTAATGTTTTATTTGTTGTTGATTGATTGTTATTTTTTTGTTGGTTGTTATTTGTTGCTTGTTGGTTGTTAAAATCAGCTAAAAACTAACAACTAACAAGCATTTTTAATTACTAATTACAATCTTCCCACTTCAGGAAATTTCTGAGCTAATTCAATTCCTTTTCGGACTAGTTTCTCTCCTTCCTCTGCTAATTTTTCTAGTGATTCAAAACCAAAACGATGAGCATCTCGTAAAGTTTTTACTGTCAGTAAAAGACGACCGGAAAATACCAGTGCCCAGCCAAATCCTTCGTGACTCAAATCAACTACAACCTGAGATAACAAACCGGTTTCTTGTTCAATACGGGCAGCTACAGCCCGGTAAAATGCCATAATCCGTCCAACAGTGACGGGATCGACATCACCCTCGACAGAAATTTCACGTTTCTTTTGTTTGCTAACGACATACGGTTTTAGGATTAATTCATCTGACCAATTCCGGTAAACACCGTAACTATCTTGACCCCGAATTTGTTGAACGATCGCTTTCAGAAAAGGTGAAGTTACAACTTCATTAGGGACAGTTCCGTTGACGCTATTAGTTGCACTCATACAGTGGTTTCTTCTTCTAATTCATCAAAGTTCAGGTTTTTTTGTTGTAAAGCTTTACGCAGCCAAGGTGGTGCACTTCCCTTCAGGGTTTGAACTAATTTATTGAGCACATCAGTAATTTTTTCTTGATCTGAACGTGCTTTGACCGGAGTGACACCTTTTTTGATTAGTTTGGCAGCAGCAGTTCCACCAATTGCCGAAACATAAACAATCGTACAATCATTCAATGCATCAAGTTTAGGAGCAACTTTGTCCTCGTTGCCATCTTGTTTGAGGTCGCCATCAAAATTGAGAGTTTCCACAAATTGATAACCCTCTGAGGAAACTTCATAAACGTCAATCATCTTTGCCCAACCGAAATGAGCATTGATATGAACTTGGTCGCTAGTTGTGAAGGCTATTTTCATTTTTTTGTGAGTAGTTAGTAGTTGGTAGTTGGTAGTTAGTAGTTAGTAGTTGGTAGTTGATTTTTTACCACTAACCACTATCCACTAACCACTAACTCTTTCTTATTACCAATCACCTTGAACATCTCTATCTCTGACTTTTGCTTCCTCTTCATGCAAAAAGAGATTGCCCAAATCAAATAGAAGCTCCATTGTGCCTCGATAACCCACTTTGGTAAATTGACCGTTTCCTAAACGGTCAAAAATGGGGATACCTTGGCGATAAAGGGGAATTCTCAAGCGTTTGGCGATCGCATTTGTATGAGAGTTGCCAATTAACAGGTCAGAACCAGTAGCAAGGATCTCAAAGTCTTCAAAATCACCGATGGTGACACTATCAATGGGGAGTTTTTCCAAAAGTGGCGATCGCGTCGTAGTTACAGCAGCTTGAATTTCTGCACCCATTGATTGCAGAAAATACACTGTTGACCATAGTAAATCCGGTTCCAGCGCCAGAGACACCTTTTTCCTGCCGAAATAAAAATGAGTGTCCAACATTGCATCTTGCAGTTGACGGCGTTGGCGCCGGTATTTCTCCGGAACTGCATTCCCGCTCAAATTCGCCAAAAATAGCATGAATCTGTCTACCGCTTCTAACCCAGTCAGTTCGGTAAACACTTCGTAAGGTGTGCCAAATTTTTGTTCCAGGATTTTGGCTGCACCCCGCATACTTTCCCCCAACGCCAAAGTGTAGACAGAACTACCGACTTTGTGGAGTTGCACTAAAGTTGTACCACCGCCAGTGATGGGACTGTAGGAATCATCCAAGTGACCGTCCAAAGAAGCGGAAAGATCGGGAACAACAATTGGGGTCAGCCCAAAAGTACTGACAATTTCCTTGATTTGCTGCACATCCCCCGGTGTGAAAGCAGAACTCATCAAAATTGTCACTTGTTGCGCTTTCGGTTCTCCTGGTTGGGGAACTTCTTTGACGATGCTTTCCACCGCCGCTGCAAAACCATCTTGCAGTGAGCCTTTAAAATCTGGTGAGGAGACTAATATAATTGGCAACTCATCCAATTCTGGGTGACGTTGGCGAAAATCCTTGAGAATACCGTCCATATCATCTCCTCTGGTTTCCGTCAGTCCAGTAGTACACAAACCGATGATTTCTGGCTGGGACTTCTGTACCAAGGTGAGAATTGCTTGTTCGACGTTCTCCTCACCACCCAAGATGGTAGTGACTTCTGTCATTGCGGTTGTAGAAAGGGGAATCGCCTCTCGGAAATGCCGCACTAGTATGACTTTAGCGAAGGCAGTACAACCTTGGGAACCGTGGAGTAAAGGCATCATCCCTTTCAAACCCAAAAAGGCCAGGGCTGCACCCAAAGTTTGGCTTTGTTTGAGGGGATTGACAATAACTGGCTTGTTAGGAATGACAACCTTTGCCATTATTCATCCTCCTCTAAAGATAAGGAGATGGAAAGACGTGGTGAGGTGGTGACATTCTCTTGGTCGTCTTCCCAAGGTGCTGGTTTGCGAACTTGTTCCCACACGGGACTGTAAAGGGCTTCATCCAGTTCTCGCGCCATTTCTACCATACCGCTATAACCAGCGTAAGCGTGGTGGCGTTCCTGGTTGATGTCGAGAAAAGGAATCCGGGCTTTCAAGGCAGTGTATTGATTACGACCACCAGCAATTAGCATGTCTGCGTTAGTTTCGTTAATCACCCCCAGTATTTCTTGAGGATTGCCTTTTTCCAAAGTAATGCCGTCTTGACCAAGTAACTGCTTGATCCGGGCTTTGTCTTCCTCGGTACTTTTCTTGGTACTGGTAGCGACAACTTCCATCCCCAAGTCCTTGGCTGCTGAGATAATTGACCAGCTTTTCACACCACCAGTATAAAGGACAACACGCTTGCCTTTGAGGCGATCGCGATAGGGAGCCAGTTTTACATCTAAAGCGGCAGTTTCTTCAGCAATCAGCTTTTCTGTCCGCTCTTGGAGAGCGGGGTCACCCAATTTCGCCGCAATATTCCGCAAACATCGATTTATATCTTCCACACCATAGAAAGACTCTTCAATGTAGGGAATGCCGTAACGTTCCTCCATTTTCCGCGCCATGTTGATCAGGGCTTTGGAGCAAATCATCACATTGAGTTTGGCACGATGGGCACTGCAAACTTCCTTGTAGCGAGCATCGCCTGTAATTTTTGCTAAGACGCGGATGCCTAATTTTTTGAATAACGGCAGCACATTCCACATTTCACCAGCAATATTGTATTCACCGATGAGGTTGATGTCGTAGGGTGTGGTGTATTCTGGTTCTTCTGTACCGACTACGTATTCCAGTAAAGCTTCACCACCGATGCGGTTGCCAAGATTTTTACTACCAACAAAGCCAGGAGAATTTACAGGAATGACGGGAATACCGGTTTTTTTAGCAGCAGCTTTGCAGACTGCATCCATGTCCTCACCGATGAGAGCAGTAACGCAGGTAGAGTAAACAAACACCGCCGCAGGTTGGTAGCGTTTGTGAATCTCCAAAATTGCTTTATAGAGCTTTTTTTCTCCGCCGAAAATCACATCATTTTCACTCAAATCGGTGGTAAAGCCAAATTTGTAAAGCTGAGGCCCAGAGGAAAGACTACCGCGACTACCCCAGGAATTGCCAGCACAGGCTATTGGTCCGTGAACCAAGTGAGCAGCATCAGTAATGGGTACTAAGGCAATCATTGCACCATCAAAGGCACAACCCCCTTGAGCGGCTCCAGGCTGAGCTTGTTGTTTGCAAGCTTTATTTTTCTTGTCTCCATGCGTGTGATGATTGTGTTCGCATCCTGGCTCAGAGAGCAGCTCGTTGATTTTGCCTTGGGTAATTATCATCTCTTTCCTCGCGCTGGATAAAGTTTGCTAGTAGCTAGTAGTTAATAGTTAGTAGTTGTTTGTTGATTGTTTCCCCACTAACCACTAACCACTAACAACTAACCACTCACTAATAATTAATCGATAATAAGTAATGAATAATGAGTAATATGTAACGACTAACAAATATATTTCGTGACATCTTCTCCACATTCATTGCTGAGGTAAGATAATGCACGAAAACGCAATCCGACAAGGTTGTCATATAAAGGATTGAGTTTGCACATTGCAGGAATATGGATGTTAAGTCCAAATAATGTAACCTTTCGCTCAAAGGGACAACAACAAGGAATAATTTGGCAAATTAGATGGGCAAGGCGATAATTTTTGATCTGGATGCTATCTATGAATTGACGTAATGGATGTAGAATATCAAATCCGCCAGATTTTTGATAGTTAGGTGGGTGGTAATTAGGATGGATATGTGTGTTATTTACAGAGGACATATGCGATAATTAGGTAATAATTTACAAGGAAAAAGATAAAAGGAATTGAGATTGGGAAATGGGAATTGGGATTTTTGATTGTTAGTTGTTCGTGGGTGATTGACTGTTCCAAATCGCAAAGACCAAATAATAGACAACGAACCATTAACTACTAACCACTAACTACTAACTACTAACTAATCCTCAGTCCCTAGTCCCTAGTCCTCAATCCCTAGTCCTTTATTGGCACGCCACAAGTTGATGAGATTCTTAACGAATCAAGTCGAAGGAAATATCGGTCTTACCAGCAATATTAGTGTTGCGATCCAATTCATCGAGAATAGTATTGACAATCCAGTTGAGCAGATTGAGTCCACCTTGGTAACCGATCGTAGGATAGCGGTGTAAGTGATGGCGATCAAACAGAGGATAACCAATCCGTACCATTGGAATCTTGGTATCACGCCACAGATACTTGCCGTAGGAGTTACCAACGAAGAAGTCTACAGGCTCGGTGAACAGCAAACTCCGCATGTGCCACAGGTCTTTTTGAATCCAGACTGTAGCTTCTTTTCCGAAGGGGCTAGTGCTGAGGATTGCTTCCATTTCTGCCTTGAATTCCTCGTCGCCGTTGTTGCAGAGAATGTGTACTGGCTCAGCACCCAACTCTAGCAAGAAGCTGGTGACGCTGTAGATTAAATCTGGGTCGCCGTAAATTGCAAACTTTTTGCCATGAATCCAAGCGTAGGAGTCAGTCATTGCGTCTACCAAACGACCGCGCTCATCTTCCAACTCTTTGGGAATGGGCTTACCGGTCATTTCAGACAATGTCATCAAGAACTCATCAGTTCCCTTGACACCCCAAGGACGCAGAACCGTAGTTTTTTGATTCCACTTGGTTTCAATATATTCGCGAGTCTTGGGTGTGGAATAACGTTGCAGAGCAACTGTACCTTCTGCGTTGCAAGCATCAGCAGCATCTTCCAGCTTAGTACCACCTGGATACATATTGAACTCACCAGTATTGGGAGAATCCAGATATTCGCTGTTATCTGCCAAAATGGTGTGGTCAATCCCCATCAGATTGAGTATCCGCTTCAATTCACGGTTGTTACCAGTGTAGGTATCGAAGCCAGGGATAAAGTTGAGCTTACCATTGGTAGCATTTTTCTTCTTACCTTCACTTAGGTAAGACAGAATCCCTTTCATCATGTTGTCGTAGCCGGTGATGTGGGAACCAACGAAACTGGGGGTGTGGGCAAAAGGTATTAGTAAATCCTGAGGAACAGAACCATCATTCTTAGCATTGGTGATAAATGCACCCAAGTCATCACCGATAACTTCAGCCATACAGGTGGTGCAAACAGCAATCATCTTGGGCTTGTAAAGTTGGTAAGAAACTTGCAAGCCTTCAATCATGTTATTCAAACCACCAAACACGGCTGCGTCTTCAGTCATAGAAGAAGACACGGCGGAGAACGGTTCTTTATAGTGACGGCTGAGGTGGGTACGGAAGTATGCAACGCAACCC
>JANZYY010000732.1 GCA_026419705.1 Fischerella sp. | reverse complement strand
CCTGATTATCGTTCCTTAAAAGCAGGTGACGATGTATTGACAATTACTTTAGAACGTGCATTAGAGTTGTTGTCTGAACCGAAAAAAGGACGCACTACAACTACCAAGTCCAAGGTTGCTTTACGGGAATTGGGATCTCACCCAGAAGACGGCAAACCAGTTAATATCTACGATGGTCCCTACGGCCCTTACATTAAGCACGGCAAAACTAATGTGAGCATCCCAGAAGGCCTATCCCCAGAAAATGTCACGCTAGAGACAGCAGTTGAGTTGCTGGCAAGCAAAGCAGCAAGTGGAAAATCCACTCGCAAAAGCAGTAAATCGACAGCTAGTTCCAGCACCAAGTCAAAAACCAGATCATCAACGACTGCTGCCAAAAAAACTAACTAAACGCTATAGTTAATAGTTAATAGTCTAAATGATTGGCTATTAACTATTGACTATCAATACCATCACGACCGCTGATTAAGGTTTTTCTTTTTCCTATTTTCTGAATACCTATCTTTAGTAAGATGCAGTCTTCTTGGCAAATGATGTGATACTCTAATAAATAAGGGAGAAAATCAACACTAAATTTTAAATGATGTGGCTCACGCACAGAATACGGATAGCGTAAATTAGCCGATTTTAAGCCAGAGTGCAAAATAAGCTAGTTTCTCCGTAGCTGATAAGCAAAAAAAATTGAGGTAGTATATTGGGAGCGGTCAGTCCAATGGACTATATAGAAAAGGTGCTAGAAAAGCTTAAGGAATTGGCACGCAAGCTGATTGAAGCCCTTTTAGGGCCGGAAGCGGAGCCAGAACCGGAGCTAATTCCGATTCCCGTAGACGATCGCTCGCGCCGTCGCTAAGAGAGTTAGCGTGCAGGAGTTAAAGTTACACCCCTTAAGCATTCTAGTATTGCATGGACCAAACCTGAATCTGCTAGGACAGCGAGAACCGGGTATTTATGGTTCGCTGACCTTGGCTGAAATTAACCGCCAGTTGGAAGCAGAAGGTCAAAAAATGGCGGTAAAAGTTTTCACCATGCAGTCGAATCATGAAGGGGTTTTGGTGGATGCGATTCATCATGCCTTGGGACAACACCAAGGCATTTTGATTAATGCAGGAGCTTATACTCATACTAGTGTGGCATTGCGAGATGCGATCGCCGCTGTCAAATTGCCCACTGTAGAAGTACATTTGAGTAACATCTATCGACGAGAAGAGTTTCGCCATCACTCTTACATTGCCGCAGTAGCTGTTGGACAAATTAGCGGTTTTGGTGCCCAAAGTTATATCTTAGGCTTGCAAGCATTAGCATACTACTTGAGACATTCATAGATTATGAATTAGAAATGATGAATTATGAAAGAAAAAAATTCATAATTCATAATTTTTTTATGCGCTACTCACTGGTTAGTCGAGTCAGAGGCTCTATACTAGGAGCTTTGTTGGGCGAATGTCTTGCGTTTAGTGGTGTAGAGACGTTGCATGCAACTTCTCTACATGAGTGGAAAAAAATAGTGATTCTGGGTGCTGAGAGTTTAATTGAACTGGGTAGATTTGATAGAAATGATTGGCTCGGGCGTCAGCAACAAGCAGGGATTATTTTAGAAGGTGGTACCCACTTCTGCTCACAAGTGATTCTGGGGGCGCTGCCGATCGCCTTATTTTTTCACGAAAATACAACTAAACTGCGACAAAACCTACTGCATGTGGTAAAAATTTGCCAGCAGGATCGTCTGATTGTCCAGGATTGGACGCTAGCGATAGGTTACGCAATTGCTCAGTCCCTGACAGAAAAACTCTCTTTTGTCAGTCTAATTCCAGAAATAATTGCTTTTTTGGGAGATACGCCGACGCAAGTGCCACAAATTTTATTAAGATTAAATAATTTGTTAGAAAAACAGGCTGGATTAGAAACAACGCAAGCCGAGTTCGGAAAAGAAGAGCAGCTGAGTAAGATAATGGCGATAGCTTTTTACTGCTTTCTTAGCACACTAGAAGATTTTCGTCTTTCTGTTGAGCGAGCTGCTCAAGTTAACTCAGACTCAGTATTCATCAGTGCATTTACTGGTACTTTATCAGGAGCTTACAATAGTGTGGCAGGCATTCCCGTAAGTTGGCGTTTTTTACTCTCAAAAACTCAGTCGGCACACTGGCAACTAACGAATTTCTCCCGGATGCTAAAATTAGCAGATGCACTTGTGGCTACATGGTCGGGAGTCTATCACCCTGCTTTGCATCAGAGCGAATCTAGGGAAGAAGAATGGACAATAGCGTTGGGCGAAAAGCCTTTAGAGGCGATCGCAGCTCCTCGCGTCATCCGACTAATTTAATACCATTTCTACCGATCAATGGTGCTAAGTGCAAAACATCAAAGTTAC
>JANZYY010000731.1 GCA_026419705.1 Fischerella sp. | reverse complement strand
GAGTCAGTGGATTGGGCAAAGTCATAGTATCTAAATCAATCAGCGACAGTGCTAGTAACCAACTGCAAAACACCCAATACCCTACCGTCCAAACCGATGCATTAAACACCCAAAAGACTAGTAAAAATAACATTCCCGCCACTATTTCCACTATTGGATAACGCAGAGAAATGTGGCCTTGGCAATAACGACAACGGCCTCTTAGCCATAACCAGCCAAAGACAGGGACGTTATCGTAGGGTTTGAGTTGATTTGAGCAGTGAGGACAGTGAGAAGGGGGAAAAAGAATCGACAACCCAATTGGTAGCCGATAAACCACAACATTGATAAAACTACCAACAGATGCACCCAAAGCGAATACGATTAAATTCGCCACCATGACAATCAAGATGTCCATATTGTCATTTGTCCTTTGTCAAAAGTTAATGACTGACGAGCTTTTGACCAATGACTAATACATGTATGATTCAATTTGATTTAAAGGCACAAAACATTCTTGGGGTAAAAGGACTGGTTGATTAGTAAAAATTACCTTACCCCGATGATTAACGCGGTTAATTGCCACACCAGATGGTTGACCAGCCATTTCGGGGTGTACCTCACAGTAAGTGTAGTAGATTTGCCCAGCAGCTCTGACGACAGCAGGATCGAGCAAAGGCGGCTGGTTTTTAGGACCGGTAGGGCTAGTACGGCTGGTAAATTTGGCTTGTTCTTGTCGTAAAGCGTACACTACTGACTGAGTTTGGTTGCTAGGTTTGTCTTAATAGTTTATACGAAAGTTTCAGCAATGGTTGCCAAAATTTCGGTTGTTACTGTTGAAGATTATTCTTCAAGAATTTTAATCAGAGCCTCACCCATTGCACGGCAACCTAGAAGTTGCATGCCCGGAGACATTATATCTCCAGTCCGAGCGCCACTTTGTAAAACTTGCGATACTCCTTTTTCAAGAAAATCTGCTGCTGCACTTTGATTTAAACCGTAGCGGAGCATCATTGCCGCACTCAAAATTTGGGCGAGAGGATTAGCTCGATCGAGTCCCGCAATATCAGGGGCCGAACCGTGGACGGGTTCAAACACTCCTGGTCTGGAAGCACCCAAACTGGCAGAAGGCAACATGCCAATACTGCCAGTGAGCATGGCAGCAGCATCAGAAAGAATATCACCAAACAAGTTACCCGTGACGATCGTATCGAACTGTTTGGGAGCGCGTAACAGCTGCATAGCAGCATTATCCACATACATGTGAGTTAGTTCTACATCCGGATATTCTGCTGCCAATTTCGTCATGCGATCGCGCCACAGTTGCGATACTTCCAAAACATTGGCTTTATCCACCGAACACAGCTTGCCTTGACGTTTACGTGCTGTTTCAAACGCAACTCTGCCAATGCGCTCAATTTCCGATTCGGTGTACGCCATTGTATTCACACCGCGCTTTTCCCCAGTTTCGGTTTCAAAAATCCCTTTGGGTTTGCCAAAGTAAATTCCACCGGTGAGTTCGCGCACCACCATAATATCAACGCCTTCTACAACCTCTCGTTTCAAGGTAGAAGCATCTATTAATTGAGGCAATATTTTTGCCGGACGCAAATTGGCAAATAATCCCAAACCCGCACGCAGTCTGAGTAAACCAGCTTCTGGACGTAAATGTGATGGTAGGGAATCCCACTTGTAACCGCCAATTGCTGCTAATAATACAGCATCGCTGTTGCGACATATATCTAAAGTAGCTGCTGGTAAAGGTTCGCCAGTTGCGTCAATGGCTGCACCTCCTAGAAGTGCTTCTTGGAATTCAAACTGAATATCAAATTTTTTCCCTACGACCTTCAGCACGTCTACCGCCACAGTCATAATTTCGGGTCCGATGCCATCGCCAGGAAGTAGGGTAATGCAGTATTTATTTGCCATAGTTGGTTTTGACTAGGTGAGTGTTAACGTCCAGAAAATTTTTTAGCTTCCATATCATACCGAGCAAGTGTACCGATGGAGTTTTTAATTTATTTAGTCACCATGGTTAAGAGATATGTAGTATAAGCACTCAAAGCATTTGCAAATTCAAACCGTAAAAAGAAAGTTAACGCATACGAAGATCGCAAATCATAAGTCACCCTCCATAAGTAAGAGTTTTGACATAAAAACAGTATTGTAAAATAGAAAAAGTAGGATTCGAGGGACCAGTTCACTGGTCAAAAGTGCTTATCGAGACTATTTTCGGTAATCTTCAGGGTCTAAAGTCCAGCCAGCTCAAGCAACTACAGCGGCTGTATCACCAGCGAATTCCGGGCGATCGCATCACTACGCCCGAGTTTGCCCAGCGTTTGGCAGCTATTAGCACTGAAATCAATCAGCCTGTATGTGCCTACCTCAATCGTCGCGGACAGGTAATC
>JANZYY010000730.1:2030-2391 GCA_026419705.1 Fischerella sp. | reverse complement strand
GCACTTACTAAAGTTAGCAATCCTTTCTCCTTAACAAAGCGTCCAACAAATCCTATAATAAATTCGTCTGGTTGAATACCTAATTTCTTGACTAATTCTGGTTGGGGTTGGGGTGTAAATATAGTTTCATCAACACCTAATTGTGGCATAACTTTAATGGGACCTCGGTATCCACGTTGCCGTAAAATCTGTGCACCATCCTGATTACCAGCAATGATACCGTGGCTGTTTCGCAGATTATATTTTTCTAACAGTGAAACCGGAAATTTTAATTCATATGGTAGATTCCACCACGTAAAAAATAAATTCTTAGCTTTTAAACCCAGTAACTTATTTAATGTAATTGTTTGGGCATAAGCAA
>JANZYY010000730.1:0-2020 GCA_026419705.1 Fischerella sp. | reverse complement strand
GTTCTACTTGGATAACTTGGGGGCGAAACTGCTGTAACAAAAATATTAAATCTGCACCAAAAATCAGTAACCCCTGATGATTTTGACTGAAATTAGAGACAGGTATTATACGAAATTTACCTTCATCTCGGTACTGTGTTTCAATAATTCTGTTTTGGACACCACCTGGTCGCCAGCGCTTTGGTACTACAACCGTGACTTCAATATCCGGTTCCAGTCGAGATAAAGCACGTAATTTTTCACAGTTAAGGTCTACTGTATAGGTATGACTAGCTACTAAAATTTTCATGAAAATGAGGAATTGGAGATGGGGAGATGGGGAAGTGGAGGAGTGAAATAATTAATAACAATCGTACGGGCGGGTTTAGCCATGATACTTATGAGCTTCGATGACAAAATGTCTATCAAAACCCACCCCTACTAACCAATGTACAGACGTACCATGGCACGTCTCTACAACTAACCACTAACCACTAACCACTAACTACTAATCACTAACCACTAACCACTAACTACTAACTTCCTTCCTAATAGGTTAAGAAAATATAACAATAAGATTAAGAAATAATAAATATTTAACAATCGCTTCAAATAAACCTATTCAGTAGAGAAAATAGTTGATTTTTCTGAAACTTTTAGAGTTATCATCTATACAAAGTAAAAATTAAAAAACTTGCAAAAAAAGAAATAAGATTAGTGAACTATCCAACGCTTAATACTTCTGTTGCAGGCGATCCGATTAATTTGGTTGGCACAAGCGGACAAGCGGTTGAGATTTCAATTCATTCCCCGAGCCAGTACATTTGTGCTAACCGCGAACGGATATTACCAGATTGGAAAAATCAACTTTTTTTGTGGGTGGTGGTTGTTTTACAAAAATCTAGATATGAAATAGTGGAAAGTACGCCAGAAATTGAGGCAGAAAAACAATGGTTGCGAGAAAATTTTATGAGGTTTGGCTTTGATGTCGCCTTCAATTTGCGCGATCGCAACTACCTCACAGACCTTATCGATCCTCGCACTGGCTATCCCCTGCTTTCTCGTCCAGGGATAATTCCCCACGATGACACAGCTGTTGTCAAAGCTTTACTAGGCTATCCGGTCATTACAAACAAATGCCGTGTCATAGTTCATCCCAAGTGGGGAATGGCAGTTTATCCCGGTATTCTGATCTCAGCTGCTCCCCCAATCATCATCGAATCAGTGATCAAAAGCATAGCTTCCTTCCATGGTTGGAGGGAGGAAATGAGTTAGGGGTTGGTGATTGGTAGTTCGCTACTTCCTCATGTTCTACTTGCTTGTGTCTAACTCTTTTTTGGTCTTCGCAATTGCTTGGAGCCAATTGGTCCAAGAAGTTGATTCAGAGCACGTAGTTGTTCAGATGTACCCATCGCAATTAATACATCTCCCGGCATAAATACTGTGTCAGGAGTGGGACCGCCGATGAGGGTACCATCGACGCGACGAACAGCAAGAATCAACGCGCCTGTTTGTGCTCGCAACCTTGCTTGTCCCAAAGTTTGACCCACAACCGGACAAATATTTCGGTCGAGTAAAAATTCTTCCATGTATAACTGTCGGTCTGCACCTGAGATAATCCCATCTACAAAGTCCATAACTTGGGGCCTGAGTGCTGCTGCTGCCATTCGCTTTCCACCGGTGATGTAGGGAGAAATCACGGCATCTGCTCCGCCGCGTTGTAATTTTTGTAACGCTTCCTCCGTACTTGCTCTGGCGATCGCTCGAATTCCAGGATTCAAATGTTTTGCGGAAAGAACTGTATATAAATTTTCCGCATCGGAAGGTAGGGCTGCTACTATACAAGTTGCTCTTTCAATACCTACCCTGATCAGTGTTTCATCTAAAGTAGCGTCACCTTGGTATATGGTGTAACCTAATTCTTGCGCCTTTCGCACAGATTCTACATCGGAGTCAATAATTACAAAAGAAACAGCTTCTGCCTGAAATTCTTTGGCAATTTGACGACCAGTCCGACTAAATCCACAGATGATATAGTGCC
>JANZYY010000729.1 GCA_026419705.1 Fischerella sp. | reverse complement strand
GCTTTTTCCTCCTTTGAGTACAGCTTTTCATCAATTCGTATGGTTAAGGCTTGTAGGGAGCGTTATTAATATGAATTTGTGCAATTCTGTACTTATTAGAAGCGAGCCTCTTGCTATAGTAACTACTTCCATCAACCAAAGTTGATCTTTTCTGTGTCTAGTTTTCCAATTCAAAAAGGCTTTAGCCAGCGAAATTTAGGAAGTTAAAAGCAAATTTAAGCTTTTTTTAGTTTTTCTTTCTAGTTGTTAAAGAGCCAAGCTCTTGCAGACTTTCACCTCGCTCAAATTCAAATTTAAAACAAAAGGATGCAGAGGAACTATATTTATTGGCGTTGCTGATTCTATGTATGGTGCAAAATTTTGCGTTCTGTCAAAACTCTTGATTCTTGTAGCAGATGCAAATCACCCTACGGGAATGCCTGCAGGATAGTTCAGTAAAGCCAATTTATCAATGGAAACGCAAAAAAATCAAATCTAGACGCAAAAATAAATATTTTAAATATTTAAGGCTTGTTATGACAATCACCATAAATTGAATATCTATTTGCATTTTGGGTTTATATTTTTGAATTTCAAATTTTGAATCTTTCGATTTAGATGACCTAGTATTAATATAGAGATATTTATAAAATTAACTTTCTTCAATCTACTTCCTGTACATGAGGAAGAGAGTAAAATGTTTATTTTTGGGCTGCTATACAAAATGCTACTAAACGTTTAAGCATGATCTTGAGCCGAGAATTATAATTAAAAGACGACTTAAGTTCGTCCTTAATTTCGTTATCTGTGGTGGCTAAAAATTTTTGAAAATATTAAATTAACAGCTAATAGTCTTTAGGGATAGATGACTTGATGAGCACAACAAATAGATAATGTTTTGAGTACAATATTAACGCTGAATATCTCCAAAATAAAGTATTTGTTGCAAATTTATAAGTAAGAACAATAATAATCATAAGGAATAGACGGAGAAAATCTATGGATCTTTTTTATTCACTTGTGTTAGGCTTGATGATAAAGTCAAGTTACTATCAAGCAGTTCCAAAAGTGAATGCAAAGGTATTTGCATCTAAAAGTCGAAAAGAATTTGAAAGACCATTTAGCTGAGTTGCGTAATTTACTGATTAGTGCTGTCGCAATTTTTCTACGAGCATAGAAAAATATATGTGCGGATAGATTTCGTAAAATCAATGTCCTTCTGATGAATGCGCTTACTCATTTAGATGGGGAAACAAAAGCCATGTTAGAGCAAATACTTTCATCATTTTTGCAACTTCCCCAATCTCCCTTTCCAAGGGGGGGAAAGAAGGAGGATTAATAAGTTCAAACATTTGGATAAATGGTATTACATTTTTCCACAAATCATAGACAATTTGACTTATGGTTTAGACCCAAGTAACCACATAATGCTATTTACGATACAGCTGGTGTTTTGTTTTTGCCGCCAGCTTTGCAAGCAGAAGGTAGTGGCGTATTGCATGATAGCTTAATTGTGGGATGGGCTTCTAGCCTGTCCGGTGCAGGCTGTCCGATCTATACCACAAGATTTATTATTTAGAAACTTTAGGAATTTGTTACAGCATTCTCTCAGCTTCTAGTAGATACCCGATAGCAAACGCATAATGAGGGCAAATTGTCAATCTATATGCATCTACTTTACCGACTATGAGTGTTACAAATCATTCCATCAAGACGAGCAAGACTGACAAGTCAGAACGAGACACCTTTGTCTCAGTCACGCGAAATCGTGCCACGCCCCAAAAGCATTCATCAGGCTCTTCCACTGCTTTGCCATCTGAGTCAGTTGAGACTTGCCAGTTGTTGGATATTTTGGCTAGTCCTAGCAGACAGCAATCAGAAATTGATACTGAATCGGCGTGTTTTGTGGCTGACGAAGTAGTGGAGAATACTGTCAAACGCACTTGGGTGCATAGACCGCCTGCGGAAAATAGCAATACCTTCCTCCAAAAGAAGGTTGGTGCAGACAGCAGCGTAGCTAAAACCCGCAAGCTTTTGGATGGAGCGATCGCACTAGCCTGGTACACAGTGAAGTCGGATCGCAGACCACCTCCACCTGCCTTGACCCGCACCCGTTGGGTATGGCGACTAGCAGGTTCTTACCATCTGTGTCACTCTACTCCGCGACTGATGGAACAAGCTGCTCAACGCTTTGCTGCATCTGGTCGCAAGAGTTTGGCGCAGTGGGCTGCACTGAAAGCCAGAGAGGAAGCGGGTTACGACCGACTCGCCCTGCTCGATATTCAGTCGATGGGATATGACGCTGAAGCTGTGGTGAAAGTGCTTGTTCCGCCTGCTGCAAAGACTTTGGTAGACTACTTCACCCAAAGCGTGCAGGCGACCGATCCAATTGGTTGCGTTGGCTCTTCCTATAC